>JAYZVT010000206.1:0-4075 GCA_036155355.1 Pseudomonadota bacterium | reverse complement strand
AGCACGCTCGCGGAAATCAGCCAGAAGCTCAACATGAGCTACCGGGAGATCGAATCCATCGACCGCCAGGGAAAGTCGCCGGACGGCAAGGACGTGGAGAATATTCCCGGACAGGGCGATGTGCTGTCGGAAGCGTTCGGCAGCGCGCAGGGCATCGAGATTGATCCGGTGGACACGGCCGACCAGGGCTTTGTCTGGGTGAATGTGCTCGGTATTACGCCGAGCCGCCAGAAGTCCCTGGAAGAGGTCAAATCCCAGGTGATCGAGGATTGGAAGGCGGAAGAAGCGCGCGAAGCCCTGTCGAAGTTGTCTCAGGACATCATCGACCGTGTTCGCAAGGGTGAGACCCTGGACAAGATTGCATCGGACCTGTCCCTGGGCGTGCGGGAATCGAAGCCATTGAAACGCAACGGCAGCGATGCCGATGTCCCCCCGTCCGCCGTACAGCAGGCTTTCGCCATGCGCGAGGGTGAACTGGGCTCGGCTCCGCTGCCCGACAAGGGCGCGCGCGTGGTGTTCCAGTTGGCGCGTGTGGAGAAGCCTTCGGCCCTGAGCGCGGAGGCAACAAAGGCGTTGGGCGACTCATTCGGCGCGCAACTCGAGGAGGACTATGTCGTCCAGTATGTCACAGGCATCCGCGACGGCTACGGCGTCACGGTGAACCGCGTGCTGTTCGACGAAATCACCGGCCGGGAGCGGTAATTCCGTGGCCCGCCCATGACCGCTCTGTCTCATGGACCGGCCGCAGGCGTCATTGAGCCGTCACCGGAGCGTTTCCGGCAGATCTACGACGCGGGACAGGCACAGGTGGTCTGGACGCGTCTCGTCGCCGACCTGGAAACCCCCGTCGGCACCTTCCTCAAACTTGCGGAGGCCCTGCCCAATAGCTTCCTTCTGGAGTCTGTCGAGGGCGGCGCGGTCCGTGGCCGCTATTCGATCATCGGTTTCGATCCCGACGTGATCTGGCGCGCCTGGGGCGACAAGCCCGAGATCAACCGTTCACCGTCGGGGGGGCAGTCCTTCAGGCCCTGCGATGGCGGCACGCTGGCCTCGCTGCGCGCACTGCTGGCGGAGTCGCGCATCGAATTGCCGCGCGACCTGCCACCAATGGCAGCCGGCATTTTCGGCTATATGGGCTACGACACGGTGCGGCTGATCGAGTCCCTGCCCGCCGATAAACCCGATCCGGTGGACGTTCCGGACAGCATCCTCATCCGGCCAACGGTGATGGTCATCTTCGATGCGGTGAAGGACGAGATCACGTTGGTGACGCCGGTGCGCCCGGCAAAGGGCATAAAGGCGGACGATGCACTCGGTGCGGCGGCAGCCAAGTTGTGGCAGGCGATTGGCCGGCTTGACCGGCCCATGTCCCATGCGACGCAGGCGCCCGCCGGTGTGCCCTTGCCCGAGCCTGTCTCCAACACACCGTCGCGGGACTACATGGACATGGTGCGGCGCGCGAAGGACTACATCGCCGCGGGAGATATTTTCCAGGTTGTGCTGAGCCAGCGGTTTTCCGCGCCCTTCGGCCTGCCGCCCTTCGCACTCTACCGGGCGTTGCGGCGGACCAATCCATCGCCGTTCCTCTACTATCTCAATCTGGGAGACTTCTCAGTGGTGGGGTCGAGCCCGGAACTCCTCGTCCGGGTGCGCGAGGGACGCGTGACCATCCGGCCGATCGCCGGGACAAGACCGCGCGGGGCGACGCCGGAACAGGATCAGGCGCTTGCCGATGAACTCCTCGCCGATCCCAAGGAGCGAGCGGAGCATCTCATGCTGCTCGACCTTGGCCGCAACGATGTGGGCCGGGTGGCGGAAGTCGGCAGCGTCAACGTCACCGACAGTTTCTTCCTGGAGTATTACAGCCAGGTGATGCACATCGTCTCCAATGTGGAGGGCCGTCTCGACAGGCGGCATGACGCCATAGATGCGCTGATGGCGGGATTTCCGGCCGGAACGGTTTCAGGGGCACCCAAGGTGCGGGCCATGCAGATCATCGACGAGCTGGAGCGCGACAAGCGCGGAATCTATGCGGGCTGTGTCGGCTATTTCTCGGCCAATGGCGAAATGGACAGCTGCATCGTGCTGCGGACGTCCATCGTCAAGGACGGCACCATGTATGTGCAGGCCGGGGCCGGTATCGTCGCCGATTCCGTTCCGGAATCGGAGCAGGCGGAATGCGCCAACAAGGCCAAGGCGCTTTTCCGGGCCGCCGAGGAAGCGGTGCGTTTCGCCACCCGCACCAACCGACCCGGCTGACGCGAGCGCCGGGGCAGGATCATGATTCTGCTTTCCCTGCTGCGGCACGCCAAATCCGACTGGGCCGGAGGCATGAGCAACGACCATGCGCGTCCGCTGGCGCCGCGCGGCGAGAAGGCCGCGCCCCGGATGGGCCGCCATATCGCTTCTTCCGGCAAGGTACCCGACACCATCCTGTGCTCGACGGCGAAGCGGGCTCGCCAGACGCTCGATCTGGTATTGCCGGAACTGGGTATGCAGCCCAAGGTGAAGTACCTGGACGAGCTGTATCACGCAGGGCCCGAAGCCATGATGGCCGTGTTGCGGCGTCTTCCGCCCTCATGCACCCATGCCATGATCGTCGGCCATAATCCGGGTATGCAGGCATTGGCTCTCGACCTGGCCCGCAGGAACGGCTCCGCCGACCTGGCAGCCGTCAGGTCAAAATACCCTACCGCAGCGCTCGCTCTTTACCAATTGGAGGGAAACTGGCCGGACCTGCGGAAAGGATCGGGCAAGCTGCTTGCCTTCGTGACGCCCCGGGATCTGAAGGGTGCCTGAATGCCTCCCTTGACGCGGACCCTGCGCCGGGCTTTAGAGACGGACCATGCTGACGCTGATCGACAACTACGACAGCTTTACCTACAACCTGGTCCACTATCTGGGTGAACTGGGCGCGGAATCGCGCGTCTATCGCAACGACAAGGCGACGGTCGAACAGGTGACCGCGGAAGAGCCCGCGGCCATCGTCCTCTCTCCGGGCCCTTGCGATCCCGACGCCGCCGGCATCTGTCTCGATCTTATCAAAGCGGCAGGGCCGACAATTCCGCTCCTGGGCGTTTGTCTTGGCCACCAGGCGATCGGCCAGGCCTATGGCGGCAAGGTTGTCAGGGCACCGGTGCTCATGCACGGCAAGCTCTCTACCATCGAAAATACCGGTACAGGCATCTTCAAGGGGTTGCCACCTCGCTTCGAAGCGACGCGCTACCATTCGCTGGTGATCGACAAGGACTCCCTGCCCGATTGCCTGGAGATCACGGCCCAGACAGACGATGGCATTATCATGGGAGTGCGCCACAAGTCGCATCCGGTGCATGGCGTGCAGTTTCACCCCGAGAGCATCGCCTCGGAACATGGGCATGCGCTGCTGGCTAATTTCCTTGAACTCGCGGGATTAAAGCCGGCATCAGTGCGTCCCGTGTCGGTACTGGCGGGCGTGCGCAAGGCTGGCTAGACGATGAGCGACTTCAAGCCATACCTCACCAAGGTCACAAGCGGCACGGCTCTTACCGCCAATGAGGCGGCGGATGCCTTTTCCATCATGATGTCCGGAGAGGCGACACCGGTGCAGATGGCGGCGTTTCTCGCCGCTTTGCGGGTGCGCGGGGAAACGGTTGACGAGATTACCGGCGCGGCGCGGACCATGCGCGCCAAGGCCACTCCGGTGCAAGCGCCGAAGGACGCCATAGACACCTGCGGTACCGGAGGCGACGCCAAGGGTACGTTCAACATCTCCACCTGCGCGGCTTTTATCGTCGCGGGCGCGGGGGTTCCCGTCGCCAAGCACGGCAACAAGTCGGTGTCATCCAAGTCCGGCTCGGCGGATGTGCTTGCCGCACTGGGCGTCAAGCTGGACGTCACGCCCGATACGGTGGCGAAGGCGATCTCGCAGGCGGGGGTGGGATTCATGTTCGCGCCGGCTCACCACTCGGCAATGAGACACGTGGGGCCTGTGCGCGCCGAAATGGGCGTTCGCACGATCTTCAATATCCTGGGGCCCCTCGCCAACCCGGCCGGAACGAAGCGGCAGGTAATCGGCGTGTTCTCCAAGGACTGG
>JAYZVT010000205.1:0-13568 GCA_036155355.1 Pseudomonadota bacterium | reverse complement strand
TCTATATCTACGAACTGATCCTGCTGTGGCCGGGCCGGGCGTGGTACCAGTCCATCCTGCTGCTTATCGTCTGGATCCACGGCTGCATCGGCCTCCACTTCTGGCTGCGGCTGACGCCGTGGTACCGCCGCGCTGCACCAGTTCTACTCGCGCTTGCGGTGCTGATCCCCGCGGCCGCGATCGCCGGCTTTACCGTGTCCGCCCGCGAGGCCGCCGCGGCCGTCGAGGACCCTGACACGCTCAATGCGATCAAGTCGTTCACCAACTGGCCGGATGCGGAGGAGTTCACCAGGCTGATCGCATGGAGCGACTATGCCAAATACGGCTTCTACGGCATCCTCGCGGCCGTCCTCTGCGTGCTGGCGGTCCGGCTGGCGATGGCGGCAGGCCGCGGCGGAATCCCGATCACCTATGTGCCCAGGCCCACCGTAAAGGGCATGCCCGGAGCCACGCTGCTGGAAATCAGCCGCATGAATGGCATTCCGCATCTGTCGGTCTGCGGCGGGCGGGCGCGATGCTCCACCTGCCGGGTGGAACTCGTGTCCGGCGGAAAGGATATCCCGCCGCCGACCGGCGCGGAAGCCGAGACGCTGCGCAGCATCGGCGCGGCGCCTGGAGTCAGGCTGGCCTGCCAGCTCCGGCCAGAGAAACCGATCGCGGTGAACTTGCTGCTCCGCGCCGACCGCAGCCATGGCAGCGCTGGCGGCGGCGTGGGATCAGGCGTGGAGCGCAACCTCGCGGTGCTGTTCATGGACATTCGCGGCTTCACCAGCATGAGCGAGAAGAAGCTGCCCTATGACGTGGTCTATGTGCTCAACCGCATGTTCGGGGCTGCCGGCAAGGCCATCCGAGACGAGGACGGCTGGATCGACAAATACATGGGCGACGGCCTGATGGCGGTATTCGGACGCGATTCAGGAGCCGCGGATGGCTGCCGCCAGGCTCTGCGTGCAGCGGCGGCCATCGATGTTGCCATCGACGAGGTCAACCGCGAACTGGGGAGCGAAATCCCCTCGCCGCTGCGTATCGGCATGGGATTGCACGTGGGCCCCTTGGTGCTGGGGCATATCGGCTACGCCGACAGCGCCGCCATGACCGTGATCGGACGTACGGTTAACGCCGCCAGCCGGTTCGAGGCGGCGACCAAGGAACTCAAGTGCCAGTTCGTGGTTTCGGCGGAGGCGGCGCGCATGGCCGGGCTGGGAACCAAGGGGCTGAGGTCGGAGTCCATCGCTGTGCGCGGCCTGTCGGAGCCTGTGAACGTCTTTCCGTTCGAGCGGGCCAGGGACGTCCCTGCCCCCAAAAAAGGGCCAGCGCCACGGCAAAAGCCCGCGCCCAAGGCCCCGCCCGGGCCGGGCTAGGAGCGGCTGGCATGGCTGAACGGTCGCTCAAATCCCTGCTCGCCGCAGTCGCCCGCCGCGACCGGCAGGCCTTTCTGGCGCTGTATGCCGCCACCAGCGGGAAACTGTTTGGCATCGCAATCCGTATTCTCAAGAGGTCCGAGATGGCGGAGGACGTGGTGCAGGATGCCTATGTCAGGGTCTGGAATGGCGCTGGCGACTACAGCCCGGCGTTGGGTTCGCCCATGAGCTGGATGGCGACGATCGTCCGCAACCGGGCTATCGACCTGCTGCGAAAGCGCACCGAATCGTCCATTGACGACGAGTCGGGACTGGGCGAACTGCCCGATGACGCGCCGGATCCGTTTGCCCTGACCAATCAGAGCCAGGAACTGTCGGCTCTGCTGAATTGCATGGGCAAGATTGACGATGGCGAGAAGCGATGCCTGATGCTGGCTTACTACTACGGCTATACGCATGAGGAGATCGCGGCGCGGACGAAGTCGCCGGTCGGCACGGTAAAGAGCCGCATCCGCCGCGGTCTCGCCAAGGTCAGGGAGTGCCTTGATCATGGCTGACCGCGACGACATGGACCTGATGGCGGCAGAGTACGTCCTGGGCACGCTCGATGCCCGGGACCATGCGCGCGCGCAGGGACTCGTCGCCAACGACGCAAGCTTCAGCAATCTAGTGGCGGCATGGGAGCGCCGGCTCGGGCCGCTGTCCGAAGCCGTGCCGGACATGCAGCCGCCCCAGCATCTGAGATCTCGGATCGAGGCGGCTATCGGCGGGTCGGCCCAGGTCCGCAACGGCGTGCGCGAGGCAATTTCCAATGTCGCGGAGGCGCTGGAGCGGCGGCTTGCCGTCTGGCGCCTCGGCGCGCTGGCCTCCGGAGCCGCGGCTGCGCTGGCGCTGGCGTTGTGGTTCGGCGGCATCGAGGTGCCCGGACGGCCGCAAGCTCCTGTCCAGGACCGCTATGTGGCCATGCTGATGGGCGATGCGGGCAATTACGGCTTCGTCATCACTGTCGAGCCGAAGGCTGAAAAACTGATGGTCCGGTGTCTCGTTCCGGATCCGCCCGACAATCACGATTATGAACTCTGGCTGCTGAAAGACGGCGCGGAACCCAAGACACTCGGTATCGTGCCGCCCGGCCAATTCATGTACATGCCCATGCCAGACAGGATGGACATGCCAGAGCCGGACAAGCGCATCAAGCTCGCCGTAAGCCTTGAGCCGCGTGGCGGCGCGCGTGGTCAGCAGATGGGCAAGGTCATGTATGCCGGCGACCTGATGAAGCTGACCCCCTGAAGCGTCATCACGGGTTCGTGATGCATCTGCGGCGGGCTGGCAATCGTTATTCCCTGTGCAAACGGTGGTATCGCCACCGGGCGTCAAATCAACCCCCATGGGAGGTTTTCAATGAAGCTTTCGAAGACATCTGGTGCTTCCATTGCCGCAGCCGCGGCCGCTCTGGTCATGAGCGGCGCCGCCTTCGCCCCGGCCGCCTTCGCCGCCGACGACAAGGTCGCGTGCTACGGCGCCAACACCTGCAAGGGCACCGGCGCCTGCAAGACCGCCAAGAATGAGTGCAAGGGCAAGAATGGCTGCAAGGGCCAGGGCTTCCTGCAGCTCACCAAGGCCGACTGCACCGCCAAGGGTGGCAAGCTCGAAGCGCCGAAGTCGTAAGCTCCCGGCAAAGATGCCCGCCGGGACCTTGTGTTCCGGCGGGTATTGCCCGATCCTGAACGCATGACCACCACTGCCATCCAAGCCGCACCGGTCAACATGGCGAAGCCGCCCTATCTGGGTTTCGGCCTTGGCCTGCGCAGCCAGCACTATCCCGACATTCTCGACCGCTGGCCGAACGTGGACTGGTTCGAGATCATCTCCGAAAACTATATGATCGCCGGCGGTCAGCCGCTGCGAATCCTCGACCGCATCCGCGAGCGCTACCCCGTCGTCATGCACGGTGTATCCCTGTCCATCGCCTCGACGGCGCCCATGGACATGGACTACTTGCAAGGCTTGAAGACGCTGGCCAATCGCATCAACCCGAAATGGATTTCGGACCATCTGTGCTGGACAGGCGTGCATGGCGTCAATCTTCACGACCTGTTGCCGGTGCCCTACACGGAGGAAGCGCTCGACCATGTGTGCTCGCGCGTCAATCAGGTGCAGGATTTCCTCGGCCGGGCGCTGACGCTGGAAAACGTGTCGAGCTACGTCAATTTCGGCCGGTCGGAACTGACCGAGTGGGAATTCATCTCCGAGTTGACGCGGCGTACCGGCTGCTGGCTGCTGTTCGACGTCAACAACGTCTATGTCAATTCCTTCAACCACGAATTTGACCCGCGTGAATTCGTCGACGGCATCCCCGCCGACCGGGTGGTACAGTTCCACATCGCCGGTCACAGCCATATGGGCACGCATATCATCGACACCCATGACGCGGACGTCACTGGGGACGTGTGGGAGCTGTATGACTATGCCCTCAGGCGTTTCGGGCCGGTCTCGACCATGATCGAGCGGGACGATCATATCCCGCCGCTTGGCGATCTGCTCGCCGAGCTGGACCAGGCCCGCGCCATGGCCGCGAAAGCGCTCAAGGGACGCCAGGTCCCCGCCCTGCACGCGGCGGAATGATAACGCTCAAGGAAATTCAGGACAGGTTTCAACGCGGCGTCATCGACGGCGACGACGCCGTGCTGACGGAATTCACCGACTCATCGAAGGAAAAGCGTGGCGTCCTGTTCGGCGTCTATCGCAACGCCTATACGGCGCGGCTGGTGGATGTGCTGTCAAGCGACCACGAGAAACTGCATGCCTTCCTTGGCGACGAGCAGTTCGAGACGATGGCGCGCGACTATATCGCCGCCAACCCGTCCTACAATCGGTCCGCGCGCTGGTTCGCCGCGCGCCTTCCCGAGTTCCTGCAAGGGACATCTCCCTACAAGGAACAGCCGGTTCTCGCCGACATGGCGCGGCTGGAGCGGGCGCTCAACGACGTGTTCGATGGGGCGGAAGCCGTGCCGCTGACGCTGGACGACCTGTCAGCCGTCGCGCCGCAGGACTGGTCCAATCTCGTTTTCATGCCGCATCCAGCCGTGCGGCGGATCGCACTGCGCAGCAACGCCGCGGAAATCTGCAAGGCGCTGCACGATGAGGAGGAGCCCCCTGCTCCCTTGTTGCTGCCAGAGCCGGCTCCTTTCCTCGTCTATCGCGATGACGCCACATCCTCCTTCCGCCCGCTGCCGGCGGACGAGGCGATGATGTGGGACGAGGCCAGCAACGGCGTAAGTTTTGGCGTGCTGTGCGAAATGATGTCCATGTATGCCGGGGAAGAGCATGCGGCCATGCGGGCGGCGGGTTACTTGCGCGGCTGGGTGGCGGCGGGCCTTCTGGCGAAAGGCTCCGCTGGCGTCTGACAGGTGATCCCTGCGGCGCGCCCCGGCGCAGGCCGCGCTCCCCGGTCTACTGTCCTCTCGCTCTGGTGAGTTGCACTGGGCCCCTATCGGCCCATTATGCGCCGGCCCTTCCGGAATCCGCGCGAATCCGTGCGGGTTTTGCCTTATGTTTGCCCGTCGCCTTGCCAGATAGGGACCCCCCGCAATGTTCTCATCCTTCTTTCCGCGTCCGAAACTCTTCTTCAGCTCCATGCTCGCCTGGACAGCCGTCTGCATCGCCGTCTGGTACACGGTCGGGCGCGATCTGGGTTCCTCGCTCAGCCTCGGCGGCCTGTTCGGTTTCGGCTTTCCCGACGCTCTCACCGACGGGGCGACCGAGGAGCAGCGCAAGGCCTTCACCGAGGCAACCAAATATTCAGTGGATGCCTGGCTCTACCAGTACATGATCCTGTGCGGGGCGCTGTTCGCGGCGGTGTGGAGCCACATAGAGCCGCATCCATGGTTCCGCTGGTCGGTGGTGGTGTCGATGGTCATCATCTTCATCACCTGGTTCCAGGTGCAGATCGACGTGATGATCAACGCCTGGTTCGGCACCTTCTACGACATGGTTCAGAAGGCGCTGGGCACGCCCGGCGCGGTTACCGAGACGGAGTTCTTCGGCCAGCTGATCACCTTCGCGGGCATTGCCGCCGTCGCCATCACCGTGGCCGTGCTGACCCACTTCCTCGTCAGCCACTACATCTTCCGCTGGCGCACGGCGATGAACAACTACTACGTCGAGCATTGGAGCCGCCTGCGCCATGTGGAAGGCGCGGCGCAGCGGGTGCAGGAAGACACCATGCGCTTCGCCACCATCATGGAGAGCCTTGGCGTGCGGCTCATCGATTCCGTGATGACGCTGATCGCCTTCTTGCCAATCCTTTGGGGCCTCTCCGCGCATGTGAAGTCGCTGCCACTGATCGGTGACATTCCGCAGGCGCTGGTATTCGTGGCGATCTTCTGGGCCGCCTTCGGCACGGCCATACTGGCGCTGGCGGGCATCAGGCTGCCGGGCCTGGAATTCCGCAACCAGCGCGTGGAGGCCGCCTACCGCAAGGAGCTGGTGTTCGGCGAAGATCACGCCGAGCGGGCCGACGCGCCGACGCTGCAGGAGCTTTTCACCCACGTCCGGCAGAACTATTTCCGGCTCTATTTCAACTATCTCTATTTCAACGTCGTGCGCTATGGCTACCTGCAGGCGAGCGTGCTGATCCCTTATGTCGCCCTGGCGCCGACAATCGTCGCCGGCGGCATCACCCTCGGCATCATGCAGCAGATCATTCGCGCCTTTAACCGGGTCGAGTCATCCTTCCAGTTCCTGGTCAGTTCCTGGACCACCATCGTCGAGCTGATCTCCATCTACAAGCGGCTGAAAGCCTTCGAGGCGACACTTGAAGGCGGGACGCTCGACCGAATCGAGCACGAGGCCCATCCCGCGCTCGGAGACGCCTGAGCCATGACGGACGAGCTGCTGGAGATGTTCCAGAGCTGGCGCTGGCTGCGCCTGCTGGTTTTCGGCGCGCTGATCGGCGTCTGCGTCTGGTGGGAGAACTGGCAGCTCGCCGGCATCCTCGCCGGCGTGTGGGCCGTCTACGAGATATTCCTCTACGTCATGCGGCGGCTGAGAATGGACTAGGCCCCTCGTGCTTCTGACAGAACGCGCAGCCAGGAAACACCGGAGAAGAAGGGGTTGCCGGGGCAAAAGGAGACCCGAAGTCAGCTTGCCGGATTAACCGGATGTTTCGGCTCGGTTTGCGTCCTGCATTTGAAGACATGCGGCGAATATGTTTGTCGCCGGCTCGCGTTTTGTTGTCCTGAAACGAATTGACCCGCCGCGCACCTGTCCATCAAGGTCTAACTCCACGCGCGGGAGGCGCAGGGACGCGACAGCAATGACGTCCTGCCGGCAGACCTCCCGGCCCCAGGGAGAAAACCGACATGAAAACCATCAAGACGACGGCGTCCTCGAGGCCAATGGCGGAAAGGGCTTTCTGGTGACCAAGGAGCCCTATACCGACTTCGAGATAAAGCTTGAGTTCCATTCCGGCGACGACACCAACTCAGGCGTATTCATGCGCTGCGCCGATCCGGCGAAGATCACCGACAAGACGTGCTATGAGGCCAACATCTTCGACAAGCGCAAGGATCAGTCGGGACGCACCGGCGGCATACCGAACTTCGCGCCGCCGAGCGAAGTCATCAACACCGAGAACCAGTGGAATACCTACGAGATCACCGCCAAGGGATCGAAGGTGTCCATAAAGCTCAACGGCAAGCAGACGGTGGACATGGACGACAAGACCCTGGCGGGCGGTCCCATCGCGCTGCAGTATTTCGCGGGAAACATCAAGTTCCGCAACGTGCAGTTCCGCAAGCTCTAGGACCCGCCAAGGCACGCGGGAATTCACTCCCGGATGGGGACGCGCGGATTTGCCGGCTCCATCCGGGTAGTGGCGCGTCACCAGAACCGCGACTGCCTCCTGTCTCCCTGCCGACCCGGTCCGCAGCAACAAGGAAATTCAACAGATGACGATGGAAGAGCATATCGCCGCCGGGCCGCAGTGGGTGCAGCACTGGATCCAGTGGATGACCGTCGTGAACATGGCCGCCGTGCTGTTCCTGCTGCGCTGGAAGGACGGACGCATCCGCTGGGGCTATGTGGAGGCTCTCGTCAGTCTTCTGACGCTGGTGCCCATCGTCGTCGTCATGACCTGGCTGTTTAACAGCTACGGCTATGTCCGCCTGCTCGGGCTTGCCCATGTGCTGTTCTGGACGCCACTCGCCATCTGGCTGTGGACGCGGCTCTCCCGCCATCCGCTGAAGTCGGTTTTCGGCGTCTATCTGCGGGTGCTGCTGGCGACCATCGTCATATCGCTCGCTTTCGACTATGCCGACGTGGCGCGCCATCTGATGGGCGATACCAAATACAGCTAGGGGGACGATTTCAGCTTTGCGCGTTCGGTCCTGTATTCGTCACCACCGGGCTTGACCCGGTGGTCCATGCCGAGTTCCCACGAAACTCCATGCGCGCCGCAAGGTCGCATGGATTGCCGGATCAAGTCCGGCGATGACGAGTGTGAGTGCACCTCCAGCCAAAAACACTCCTTTCAGGATACGAATGTCTCCAGCCGCTCACGCAGCCACGCGGCGAACCGCGTCAGGTCGTCGCCTTCCAGCGACGATGGCGGCTCGGGGATGGGCGCCCTGCCCCATTGAGCGTCAGGAAATTTCCTGCCCTCCCATTGCGGCGCTACGCGATAGCGGGGAAAGCCATGCACATGGAGTTGCGCCCACTCATTGCCGAACTGGGTGTAGTTGAAACGCGCGGGCGCGAAGAGGCCGCCGATGAAGCGCTCGAACAGCGCCAGTTCCGATTGCAGGCCCTGCCATTCCTCGCTGGTGCAATCCGCCAGCGACCCCACTGTCTCGCGGCGGGCGATGAAGACCATGTGGCCGAGATGGGCCTGGTTGGTGTGGACGCGCCACAGCCAATGGGTGCTCTCGCGGATGACAAGAGACTGTGCAGTCATTGCGGCGCGGGCAACCGGCATTTCAGGGCGATCAGCGGATTGTTGATGACCTGGCCGATCTCGGGACCGGAGTGATCTTCGGGCTCTATGGTGGCGAAGGGATAGTCGCCGAGAAGCGGCATGTCCTTCTCCATACGCCAGCGGAATTGCGGCTTGCCCAGCGCCAGCGACGCCTCCCCCTGCTCCGTCAGGTTCCAGGCGCAGCAGGGAACAGCCTTGATGACCGAATATATGAGCGTGACGGGTTTCGCCTCTGTGCCCTCGCCATTGGCGCGGAACTGGCCCTTCAGCAGCAGGTCGCCATAGGGGCCGACGCATTCCGGGTTGGAGCCCTTGGGATCTGTGAACTGCTCGCCCGAGGGACAGAGCCAGTAGTGGTCCGTCGCCACTTTCTGCACCTCGAATTCCGCGCCCCCCCAGGGATCGATGAAGCTCACCGTATCCAGCGGGCATTTGCGCATGTCGATGGAGATGGGGGCAGAGGCGGCCGCAAACGGGAATGCGACGACAACGGCAGCCAAAGTGGCGCGCAACATCACATCCTCCACACGCCGAAGCGGGTCCCGCGCACGGGCGCATTCAAGGTCGCGGCGAAGGCGAGGCCAAGCACCCGACGGGTCTCGGCGGGGGCGATGATGCCGTCGTCCCACAGCCGCGCGGTGGCGTAATAGGGATCGCCTTCCTTTTCGAAGCGGGCGCGCACCGGCTGTTTGAAGGCCTCTTCTTCCTCAGCGCTCCATTTGCCGCCGTCGGCGGCGATGTTGTCCCGCTTCACGGTGGCAAGCACGGAAGCCGCCTGCTCGCCGCCCATCACCGAGATGCGCGCGTTCGGCCAGGCGAAGAGGAAGCGGGGCGAGTAGGCGCGGCCGCACATGGCGTAATTGCCCGCGCCGTAGGAGCCGCCGATGATGACGGTGATCTTGGGCACGGCGGCGTTGGCGACGGCAGAGACCATCTTGGCGCCGTCGCGGGCGATGCCGCCCGCCTCCACCTGCCTGCCGACCATAAAGCCGGCGATGTTCTGCAGGAACAGCAGCGGCACGCGGCGCTGGCAGCACAGCTCGATGAAATGCGCTGCCTTCAGCGCGCTCTCGGAATAGAGGATACCGTTGTTGGCGAGGATGCCCACGGGCACGCCCTCGATATGGGCGAAGCCAGTGACGATGGTGGTGGCGTAAAGCGCCTTGAACTCGTCGAGCACCGAACCATCGGCGATGCGCGCGATCACCTCGCGCACGTCATACTGGGTGGCGAGCGACTTCGGCACCACGCCGCCAAGTTCGTCGGGCGCATAGAGCGGCGGCTCGGCATCGCGCAGGGCCACCTCGCTCAGGCGCGGCGGTCGCAGCGTCGCCACGATGGAGCGGGCGATCTCCAGCGCATGGGTGTCGTCGTTGGCCATGTGGTCGGCGACGCCGGACTTGCGGGCGTGAACGTCGGCCCCGCCAAGATCCTCCGCACTCACGGTCTCGCCGGTCGCCGCCTTCACCAGCGGCGGGCCGCCGAGGAAGATGGTGCCCTGTCCCTTGATGATGATGGTCTCGTCGGACATGGCGGGGACATATGCGCCGCCGGCGGTGCAGGACCCCATGACCACCGCGATCTGGGGAATGCCCATGGCCGACATGGTCGCCTGATTGAAAAAGATGCGGCCGAAATGCTCCCGATCGGGAAATACCTCCGTCTGGTGCGGCAGGTTGGCGCCACCGGAGTCGACCAGGTAGAGGCAGGGGAGCCGGTTCTCCCGCGCGATCTCCTGGGCGCGCAGATGCTTTTTCACGGTCATCGGGAAATAGGTGCCGCCCTTGATGGTGGCGTCGTTGCAAACGACCATGCATTCACGGCCTTCGATGCGGCCGATACCGGTGATAAGCCCGGCGCCGTGGATGGCGTCGTCATACATGCCGTTGGCGGCGAGCTGGGACAGCTCTAGGAACGGCGAGCCGGGATCGATGAGCCGCATGACGCGGTCGCGCGGCAGCAGCTTGCCGCGCCCGACGTGTCGGTCACGCGCCTTGCCGGGTCCGCCCAATGCCGCCTCGGCGCGGCGCTTCGCCAGGTCGTCCACCAGCACCTGCATGGCGGAGGCATTCTCACGAAACTCCGGCGAGCCGCTGGAAACGGATGACTTCAGCTTGCCCATCTGGCCGCCCCCCTGCCCGTGGAGAATTTTCCCAAGGCTTACGCGGAACGCCGGTCCGCCACAAGAGCGGCCAGGCTCACAGAGGCAGCCGGTAGAAGCGCGTGTCCACCGCCACCAGAGGGAATTCGGCCGGCAGGTCCGTCTTCTCGATACGCTGAAATCCGTTCTTCTCGTAGAAGCGGTGCGCCGCCTTGAGCACATCGACAGTGCCGAGGTGGATGTCGCGCAGGCCAAGCGTACGGCAATGGGCAATTGCCCCATCGAGCAACGCCTGCGCCACTCCCCTTGCGCTGCCGCGGTGGGTGGCGGCCACGAACATCTTGCGCAGTGCGACCCGGCCGGGCGCATAATCCCTGAGCGCGATGGTGCCGACAATGCGGCCATCGTCCTCCGCCACATGAAAAAGGCCGGAACCGGTCTGGTAGAAGCCGGGGATATCCAGCAGGTCTGGCTGGTCGTCGATGGTGACAGGCACGCCGAACTCGCCGCGCTGGATGCCGAGGATGAGCGCACGAACCGCCTCCCCGTCCCCGTCCCGATAATCGCGGATGCGCATAGCCATCCCCCGTGCCGTTCCGGGCTCTATGGCACGGCGGGCGCGCAGGGACCAGCCGCCCAAAATCCGCGGCTGGCGGGCATGCAGTTCTCGCGGCAAGCAGCGGAATATTGAAGTAAAGTTCCCCGTCACGGGCCCCATCCGAATCGGCCGGAACGGCCCCTGGGAGGAAACAAGAACAATGTCGATCAATCCGCTCGACCTGATCCAGGCACTGGGGCCAAGCGCGAGGGAGGCGCTGGAGCGCCAGACGGAAAAGCTCAGCCTGCCGGCGGGTCACACCCTGTTCCGCCAGGGCGCGGCGGCGGATTCGCTCTATCTGGTCGTCTCGGGATCGCTCGGCGTCTATGTGACGGGACCGGGCGGGGAAAAGCAGCTTATCGCCCTGATCGAGGCCGGGGAGACCGTCGGCGAAATGGCCGTGCTGTCAGACACCCGCCGCTCGGCCACGGTCACGGCCATCCGCGACAGCGAATTGCTGCGCCTGACCAAGGCGCGCTTCGACCTGCTGCACAAGCAGGAGCCGGAACTGATGGCCGGCATCAATCGCATCCTCGTCCACCGGCTGCGGCAGGTGTCGCGGGGGGTAGGCCGACGCATCGAGCCAAAGACCGCGGCGCTGCTGCCAGTCGTGCAGGAATTGCCGGTCAAACCCATCGCCGAGCGGCTGGCGGCACTTCTCACCGCCCAGGGGTCCAAGGTCTGCGTCATCGGCCGGGAGGCTGCAGGCAAATCTGCGGGCTGGTTTGCCGAACTCGAAGCAACCCACGACCATGTGCTGCTGTGCGGCGAAATGGCGAGTCCCGACGAGAGCTGGATCCGCCTGTGCGCCCGGCAAGCCGATCGCATGTTGGTGGTCGCCAAGGCGCGCGACCCGGTGATGACCGGACTGCCGCAAGGAATGCTGCAACAGCGCGCCGATCATCAGCTTCTCGATCTCGTGCTGCTGCACGACAAGCCAGGACTTCGCCCGTCGAAGACCCAGGCCTGGTTGGACCTGTTACCGGTCAACCGCCATTTCCACGTCCGGGAGCATCTGCAGGAAGACTGGGATCGGCTGGCGCGGATCATCGGCGGGCGAGCGCTCGGCGTAGTCCTTTCCGGCGGCGGTGCGCGCGCCTATGCCCATATCGGCGCCCTGCAGGCAATCTACGAAAGCGGTCTGAAAGTGGATTTCGTCGGCGGCGTCAGCATGGGCGGCATCGTCGGCGCCGGCCTCGCCTCGGGATGGACGCTCGATGAACTGCACGCCCGCGTGCAGGACGCCTTCGTCGCCAGCAATCCGCTATCGGACCTGACGCTGCCGCTCATCTCTCTGGTGAGAGGGCGAAAAGTGGAGCGGCTGCTTCGTACCTATTTCGGCGAGGCTCGCATTACCGACATGTGGCTGCCGTATTACTGCGTCTCCGCCAATCTCAGCGACGCAACGGTATTCGTTCACAGGACCGACAAGATCCGCCACGCACTCAGGGCGAGCATCGCCCTGCCCGGCGTGTTGCCGCCCAAGGTCATGCATCAGAGTGTGCTGGTCGACGGTGCTGTCATCAACAACCTGCCCGTGGACGTCATGCGCGGGCTGCACCGGGGGCCGATCATCGCCGTGGACGTGGCGCGCGACCGCGCGTTGACGCCGGAAATGGTGCAACTGACGCGTCATGGCAACTGGCTTGACCGGATGCGCCGCCCTCCCATCGTCAGCATCCTCATGCGCTCGGGGACGGTGTCGGGCGAGTCCGAAATCCAGCGGCAGGCGCGAATCGCCGATCTGGTGATCCAGCCGCCGCTGGGCGACATCGACATCCGCGACTGGCTCGCCTTCGACCAGGCGGTGATGATCGGTTACGAACACGCAGCGGCCTTGCTGTCGGAGCACGCAGCCGCGCTGGCGCGGCCACGGCGTGGGACGACTGCCTGAGATTGCAGAGATTTCTATTCGGGCATTTCCACGTCGCCGCCCGCCTTTTTCCAGGCGGTGAAACCACCGGCGATGTGAGCGACCGGCTTCAGTCCCATGCGTTGCGCGATCTGGGTGGCGAGCGCGGAGCGCCAGCCCGAGGCGCAATGGAAGACGAACTTCTTGTCCTCGCCGAACACCGGCTTGAAATAAGGGCTTGCCGGATCGATCCAGAATTCCAGCATGCCGCGCGGGCAATGGAACGACCCGGGGATCTTGCCTTCGCGCTTGAGTTCGCGGACGTCGCGCAAATCGACGATGACAACGCCGTCGTCGCCGAGCAAAGACCTGGCATCCTCGGCCTCGATCTCCTCGATCTCCTTGCGCGCTTCCTCGACGAGCTGTTTCACTCCCGTGGTGATCTTCTGCGCCATACGGTTTCTCCCTGGTGCTCGATCGCGCCCGCCAAGCGCAAATTAACGGAACAGTTGGCTCCTGTCAGGGGGCGGGAAAAAGCGCCTCCGTGCGGCCGGTCAGTCGATAGACCAGCAGGCCGATCCATTCCCGCGTCGCCCAGTCCATGCGGCGCAACCCTTCCGACGGCCTCGAAAACGGTCTCCGCAGGTCCTCCTTGCCCCGCGTGCGGTAATCCACCGGCC
>JAYZVT010000204.1:0-4377 GCA_036155355.1 Pseudomonadota bacterium | reverse complement strand
TGGATCGCATATTTGTAGATCTGCAGGTGGTCGGCGATGGTCACCATGGGCGCGAACTTGATGCCCAGTTCGTGCTGGGCGGATGCCACTTCGTGGTGATGCTTCTCAACCTTCACACCCATCTCGGCCATCATGCTAAGCATCTCGGAGCGGATGTCCTGGCAGGAGTCAACCGGGGGCACCGGGAAGTAGCCGCCCTTGGTGCGCGGACGGTGGCCGAGGTTGCCCATCTCGTACTCGGTATCGGAGTTGCTGGGCAGTTCCGCGGAGTCGACGCGGAAGCTGGTGTTGTAGGGCGTGGCAGAGAAGCGGACGTCATCGAAGATGAAGAACTCGGCTTCCGGACCGAAATAGGCGGTGTCGCCAATACCGGTCTGCTTCAGATAGGCTTCCGCCTTCTTCGCGGTGGAGCGGGGGTCGCGCTCGTAGAACTCGCCGGTCGTGGGCTCCACGACGTCGCAGAAGATCGCCATGGTGGACTGGGCGAAGAAGGGGTCCATGTGCGCGGTGGACGGGTCGAGCATGAGAGCCATGTCCGACTGCGAGATGTCCTTCCAGCCGGCGATGGACGAGCCGTCGAACATGATGCCGTCGGCGAAAGCCGCTTCGTCGATCTGCGAGGCGTCCATGGTCACATGCTGGAGCTTGCCCCGCGGGTCGGTGAAGCGGACATCGACATACTTGATGTCGTCGCTCTTGATTTTCTTGATCACACTGCTTGCGTCAGCCATTTGCTTCCCCTGTTTTGCTAGAATAGGGCAGCGTTGACGCCGCCCGGCTGCTTCTGGTGACCCGGCATTGCAACCGGGATGTGAAAACCCTCGCGCGGTCCGCGCTTCAGGTTAGATTGCATCGGCTCCGGTTTCGCCCGTGCGGATCCGGATCGCGTCCTCGATCTTGGTGATGAATATCTTGCCGTCCCCGATCCGACCAGTCTTGGCGGAATTGAGTATGGCTTCGATCGCCTTGTCCACCATGTCGTCGCCCAGTACGACCTCGACTTTCACCTTGGGCAGAAAATCGACGACATATTCCGCGCCGCGGTAGAGCTCGGTGTGTCCCTTCTGGCGTCCGAAACCCTTTGCTTCGGTGACAGTGATGCCCTGCAGGCCGATTTCCTGAAGGGCCTCCTTCACCTCATCGAGTTTGAAAGGCTTGATGATGGCCTCGATCTTCTTCATTTTCCCTGCGTACCTCCGCTCCGGTGCGTTTCTTGGCCGTATCTGGGCAATTGATGTCGCTGAAAGCGGTTAGCATGGCGCGTGCCAAGGCGCCCATGTCAAAAAAACTTCGGGTTTTCAGACGGTTGATAGCACCCCACTCTGGGGAAGTCCCTCGGTTGCAGATGCCTGTGTCTAATAGTTAGGCAGTCAGGTCAAGATTTATGCAATCGACGACCGATTGGCGGGCGGGAACAGGCCGGTGAGCGTATTTTGTGCGGAAGCAGTGACGTTTGTGGAGCAATGACGGGGAGAGGCGCCTGGATGCAGATCACCGGACTGGATCATATCGTTCTGACCGTCACGTCTCTGGAGGAGACCTGCACCTTCTACGAGGGTGTGCTCGGCATGAAACGCGAGACGTTCTCCGGCGGCCGCATGGCGCTCTCTTTTGCCGGCCAGAAGATCAACCTGCATGTTGCCGGCAAGGAATTCACGCCGCACGCGGCCAAGCCCGGCGCGGGTACGGGCGACTTCTGCCTGATCGTGGAAAGCGTGATGGCGGCGCAGGCGCGGCTGAAGCAGCACGATATAGCCATCATCGACGGACCGGTCGAGCGCACCGGAGCCAGGGGCAAGCTGATGTCGGTCTATTGCCGCGATCCCGACGGCAACCTGGTGGAGCTGGCGGAATATGTCTCCGTCTGAGGCGCGCCGTCCGTGATCGAGCTGCTGACGACGCAGGAGATGTCCCAGGCGGACCGGCTGACGATCGACGCCGGAACGCAGGGGCTGGAGCTGATGGAGGCGGCCGGCGCGGGCGTCGCACAGGACGTGGCGGCGCGGTTTCCCAGGGCGGACAGGGTCGCGGTGCTGTGCGGTCCAGGCAACAATGGCGGAGACGGTTTTGTCGCCGCACGGCTGCTGGCGGGAATGGGCTATCGGGTCAGCCTGGCGCTGCTGGGCAATCCGTCCGCGCTGCGCGGGGACGCAGCAGAGATGGCACGGCGCTGGACCGGCGACGTGATTCCTGCCGAACCGGATGTGCTGAAGGGCGCGGATGTGGTGGTCGATGCGCTGTTCGGCGCCGGACTTGCCCGGGATATCGACGCGCGCGCGCGCGAACTGGTGGAGGCCGTCAATGCATCGGGGCGGCCGGTGATCGCCGTGGACATCCCCAGCGGCATCGACGGCAATAGCGGCGACATCCGCGGTGTCGCGATCAGGGCGGCCGCGACCGTTACCTTTTTCCGCCGCAAGCCGGGCCATCTGCTGCTGCCCGGCAGGCTGCACTGTGGCGAAGTGCGCGTCGCGGACATCGGTATCGGCGCGGAGGTACTCGGCAAGATTGCTCCGGCCACATTCGCCAACGGGCCGGCGCTTTGGCGGGCGCAATGTCGCTGGCCGCGTCCCGACGGACACAAATATGACCGTGGCCATGCAATCGTGCTGTCGGGCGAGGCGGAAGCGACGGGTGCGGCGCGCTTGGGCGCCCGCGCGGCCCTGCGCATCGGCGCGGGGCTGGTGACGCTGGCTGGTTCGAAGGCGGCCACGGCGGTCAATGCCGCCCACGAGGCCGCGGTGATGGTGCGCTCCATATCCGGGGCCAAGGGTCTCTCCCTGCTGCTCAGGGACAAACGTCTGAACGTGCTGCTGGCGGGGCCAGGCGCAGGCGTGGGATCGGCGACGAGAGCAAAAGTGCTGGCGGGTCTGGCAAGCGCTGCGGCGCTGGTGCTGGACGCGGACGCGCTGACCAGTTTCGAGGGCAAGGCTGACGCCTTGTTCAAGACGATCCGGAAGCGCAAGGCACCCGTCGTGTTGACGCCGCACGAAGGAGAGTTCGGCCGGCTGTTTGGCAAGAAGCCGCGCGGTTCGAAGGTCGAGAGGGCGCGCCAGGCTGCCGCTGCGAGCGGCGCGGTCGTCCTGCTCAAGGGGCCTGATACGGTAATCGCCGCGCCGGGCGGGCGCTGCGCCATAAACGCCACGGGGACGCCGTGGCTGGCGACGGCCGGCTCCGGCGATGTGCTTGCCGGCATGGTTGCGGGCCTGCTGGCGCAGGGAATGCCTGCCTGGGAGGCGGCCTGTGCGGCTGCATGGATGCATGGTCGGGCAGCGGAGATGGCAGGCGCCGGGCTGATCGCGGAGGATCTCGGGGGTCAGCTTCCTGCGGTGATGAGAGAACTCGCGGACACTGGCGAAGTCGCTTGACCAGCGATTGGCGGGCGTTCCAAATAACGCCCCGGCAAGGCCGCAAAGAGCCTGACCGGCAATAAACTTCGAGGAAACACGTCACAAGGAGAAGCCGACTATGTCTCGGATGCTTCAGGCTGCATTCGCGCTCTTCCTGGTTGCTGCCTTCAGCGCAACCGCGAGCGCCAAGACGACTTTGCGCATCACCCTGCAACTGCCGATGAAGAGCCATCTCTGGCAGAACCTGCTGCTGTTCAAGGAAGAGGTGGAGAAAACATCGAAGGGTGAGATCGAGGTGCAGATCTACGACTCCGCGCAACTCTACCAGGACAAGGAAGTTCCCAAGGCCGTCGGCTCCGGCGCGATCGAAGCGGGCGTTGCTTCGCTGACCCGCTATGCGGGCGACATTCCCGCGGTTGACGTGTTCTATCTGCCATTCCTGTTCAATACCGAGGATCTCGTGCGCAAGGCCGTGGCGCCGGGCAGCTCGGTCCGCAAGCCGCTGGACGATGCCATCCTGAAGACCGGTTCGCGCGTGCTGTGGTGGCAGGCCTATGGCGGCAACCTGCTGCTTTCCAAGGGTGCTCCGGTCAAAAGCCCGGACGACATGAAGGGCAAGAAGGTGCGCGTGTTCGGCAAGACGCTGGGCACATGGGTCGAAGTGCTTGGCGGCTCGCCAACCAATGTCGCGGGCTCGGAGCAGTATCTGGCCTATCAGCGCGGCACCGTCGATATCGGCATGACCGGCGCGTCCGGCATCAAGTCGCGCAAGCTGTGGGAGGTGATGGACCACGTCACGCTGACCAATAACGCGGACATCGAATTCCTCGTTGTTGTAAACGAAAAGTTCTGGCAGGGACTGCCCGAGGCCCATCGCAAGATCATCCAGGATGCCGCGCTGAAAGCCGAGAAAGCCGTGCGCGACGACATGTCGAAGATCGATTCCGACTCGCTCGACGCGGGCAAGGCCAACGGCATGAAGGTGTATACGCCGACGGCGGCGGAGATCGACGCCTGGAAGAAGGCG
>JAYZVT010000203.1:0-4666 GCA_036155355.1 Pseudomonadota bacterium | reverse complement strand
ATCTTGCAGATGTCCTTGATGACGGCGGTGAAGTCGCGTCCGGACTTCGCAACAAGCGAGGGATTGGTGGTGACGCCATCGACGAGCCCGGTCTCGGCCAGTTCGGCGATCTCCTTGACGTCGGCGCTATCGACGAAAAACTTCATGGCGACCCAACTCCTGCTGCGCGGCCCGCCGGGCCGGGGCTAATATAGGTATGCGATTCTTCCGCTTATCTTAATGGAAAGGTTGAGGCTGCGTGGCTTCCCCCGCGACCGTGCCGGTCCTGCTCCCCTATGCCCTTGAGGCACCATACGATTACCTTCCGGGCGAGGAAATGTCACTGGCGCCGGGGGACTTCGTCGCAGTGCCGCTGGGGCCGCGCGAGGTGGTGGGCGTGGTCTGGACCCGCGAAGCGGCGACCGGGCGGCGTAAAGTCGATCCCGGCAAGCTGCGAAAAGTCGTCGAACGCCTCGACATGCCGCCGCTTCCGGCGGATTCGCTACGCTTCGCGGACTGGGTCGCAAATTACACGGTCAGTCCACCGGGCATGGTGCTGAGGATGATGATGAGCGCGCGGGAGGCTTTTTCGCCGCCCGTGCCGCGCGTGGGCGTGCGGCTTTCGGGTTCCGCGCCCGAACGAATGACCGCGGCGCGATCGCGTGTCCTCCGCGTTGCCAACGACGGGCTGCTGAGGGTGAAGTCGGCGCTGGCGGCGGAAGCGGGCGTGTCGCCCGGCGTCATCGACGGGCTGGTCGATGCGGGTACCCTGACGCTTGAGCCATTGCCTGCGGAGCGGCTGCTCGCTCCCGATCCAAGCTTCGCCCGGCCTGACCTAACGGTGTCCCAGTCTGCGGCGGCGGCGCAATTGCGCAGGTCCGTTGGCAGCGGTGGCTATTCAGTGACCCTGCTCGATGGCGTGACTGGGTCGGGCAAGACGGAAGTCTATTTCGAGGCGGTGGCTGCTGCGCTCGAGCAGGGCAGGCAGGCGCTGGTGCTGTTGCCGGAAATCGCGCTGACCGGACAGTTCATTGCGCGCTTCGAGGCCCGCTTCGGCTGCGCGCCAGCGCAATGGCATTCCGAACTCAGCCCCAGGGCGCGGGGCCAGATCTGGCGTGCTGTCGCAACCGGAGAGGCAAGGGCTGTCGTCGGCGCCCGCTCGGCGCTGTTTCTACCATTTGTGGAGCTTGGCCTCATCGTCGTGGACGAGGAGCACGATCCGGCGTTCAAGCAGGACGACCGGGTCAGTTACCAGGCGCGGGACATGGCCGTGGTGCGTGGGTCGCTCGGGCAGTTCCCGGTGATCCTCAGTTCCGCGACACCCTCCATCGAGAGCCATGTCAACGCGCTGCAGGGGCGATACGCGCATGTGCGGCTCGAAGAACGCTATTCAGGCGCGGCGCTGCCGCAGGTCCAGGCGATCGATCTGCGCAAGACGCCGCCGGAGAAGGGACGCTGGCTGGCGCCGCCGCTGGTTGCAGCGATCGAGGCGACGCTGGCAGCCGGCCAGCAAACGCTGCTGTTCCTCAACCGGCGCGGCTATGCGCCGCTGACCTTGTGCCGGGCCTGCGGACATCGCTTTGAATGCCCGCAATGCTCGGCGTGGCTGGTTGAGCATCGGTTCCGCCGCCGGCTCGAGTGCCACCATTGCGGCTACCTGGAACCGACTCCGCAGGCCTGCCCAAGCTGCAAGTCCGAGGGATCGCTTGTGCCCTGCGGGCCAGGCGTGGAGCGCATTGCGGAGGAAGTCTCGGAACGATTCCCGCAGGCGCGCATGACGCTGCTGTCGAGCGATGCAACACCGAACGTGGCGGCGATGCGGGAGGTGCTGCAGGCGATTACCGAGCGGCGGGCCGACATCATCATCGGCACACAACTGGTGGCGAAGGGACATCATTTCCCCGGCCTAGCCACCGTTGGCGTGGTCGATGGCGACCTGGGGCTGGGGCTCGGCGACCCGCGGGCGGCGGAGAGGACCTGGCAACTGCTGCACCAGGTAACGGGCCGCGCCGGGCGCGAGGCTATTTCGGGCAAGGGCTATATCCAGACGCACATGCCTGAGCATCCAGTCATCGCCGCGCTGGCGGCGGGAGACAGGGATGCGTTTCTACGTCAGGAAATCGCGGGGCGGGAGCAGGCGGGATATCCGCCCTTCGGGCGTCTGGCCAGCCTGCTGGTGTCTGCCGCGAATGCCGGAGACGCCCACGACTATGCGCGGGCGCTGGCGCGTTGCGCTCCGGCCTCAAAGCGAATCCGCGTATTGGGGCCGGCGGATGCTCCGCTCTCGGTCATCCGTGGACGGCACAGGGTCAGGCTGCTGGTGAAGGCGGACCGGCAGGCAGATCTTCAGAGCTACCTGCGCCACTGGCTGGGTGCTGCGCCGAAGACGAAGGGAAGCGTCAGGCTGTCACTGGACGTGGACCCTTACAACTTCCTCTGAGCGCGGTGGCGGGCGACCATGGCCCGCATGGCTTGCCGTGCGGTCTCGCGGTTGTGCCAGATCAGATAGCCTTCCCACCACCGGGTGGCGGCGTGGAGCGCGCGGGACGTCAGCTTCGGTTCTGCCGGCAACCCGGCTCCGGCCGGAACCGCTATCTGCCCGGTGATGTTCGCTGCCATCGCATTCATATCCGCCGTCTCCCTGCCTTCGCCCATCGGCGCATAATTACCGACCGGTTGGTCAACTTCTACCATTCGGTATGTTTTGATGCAAGCGGAATCTTGAGGGACAACTTTGCGGGAATTCTTCGATGAATAAGCCATTTTTTGTCCACACAGAAGGGATTGTGCTCGCGCGATCTTGATGTTATCTTTACAGACCGGTTGGTCATCATGAGGATCTAATGGAAGCCGCAAGCGAAGTCGCCACCCGAGTTGGAAACAGCAAGGGCGAGCAGACCCGCGACCGCATTCTTGATGTGGCCAAGACGCTGATATTGGCGCGTGGCTACAGCGGCACGTCCCTCGACGACATTCTCAAGGCGAGCGGCCTGACCAAGGGCGCCTTTTTCTATCACTTCCGGAGCAAGAACGAATTGGCCCGCGCCCTGATCGGCAAGACCTGGGCCGAGGACCATCGCTTCTTCGATGACATGGCGCGGCGCGCGCGCGAAATGAGCGACGATCCGCTTCAGGCCGCACTCATCTTCCTGCGGCTGTTCGAGGAGGAGCTGGAGGCCAACTTGCATTCGCCCTTCAGCTGCCTGTTCGCCTCCTACCTCTACGAGAGCGAGCAGTTCGACGGCGAGACGCGCCAGTTCCTCAGCGACGGGCTGGGCCAATGGGTGTCGATATACGAATCCATGTTCGCGCCGATCTTCGAGACCCGGCAACCGCGCATCAGGGTGACAGCGCGCGAATTGGCGCAAACTATCGCCTCCGTGCTCGAGGGCGGTTTCATTCTGTCCAAGGCGCAAGGGGATAGCGGCCCCAGCATCGCCACGGCGCGGCAGTTTCGCGAACATCTCAAGCTCGTATTTGCTGACTAGGCGCCGCTTCCCGGCGCAAAGTTTTCAAACCAAACGACGGGCGCCGGCGTTTTGCCGGCGCCCGTGCTGTTTGCGGTGCGTGCCTGGCTGCGGTCAGGCTGTCTGGGTGCGCCGGTGCTCGTAGCGGTCGAGCCGTGGCACCAGCATGGGGACGTTGTTCTTGTAGGTCACATAGTCGTCGCCGAGCGTGTCGATGAGGTCGCGCTCTTCGAGCTGGATGGCGATGAGGATGTAGAGCGTCGTCATCACCGCGAAGAGAAGATGCGCGGCAGTCATCACCGGCGTGGCCCAGAAGGCCAGGAACCAGCCGACATAGAGCGGGTGGCGCACATAGCGGTAGAGCCAGGGCGTGTCGAACTTCAGCGGCGTGTAGGGCTTGCCAACGAGGTTCAGCCAGACCTGGCGCAGGCCGAACAGGTCGAAGTGGTTGATCAGGAAGGTGGCCACCAGCACGATGACCCAGCCCAGGCCGAACAGGCCATAGAGCACGGCCTGGCCGGCGGGATCCTGGATGTTCCACACCACCCCGCCCATGGGCTGCCAGTGCACGAACATGGCGATCAGCGCCAGGGAGGAGAACAGCACATAGGTGCTGCGCTCGGCGGCGGCGGGGACGAACCTCGTCCACCAGCGCTTGAAGGCCGGCCGGGCCATCACCGAATGCTGGATGGCGAACAGCCCCAGCAGGCCGGTGTTGATGGCGAAGGCCTGCCAGAACGGCATGGCCGGCGTGCCGTCAAGCGTCGTGGGAACGGCGAAATTGCCTATGAAGCCGATGGCATACAGGAATGTGGCGAAGAAGATGACGTAGCTGACGACGCCATAGGCGAATATCAGGACCCTGTTCATGGAAAGCGCTCCTCCAGAAAATGTTTTCAGGTATGGGGTTCAGAAATGGCGCATCTGCCGGGGCTGAACGCGCCGGGAGAGGACGCGGTCGCCCGTGTCCGACCCGAACAACGAGCCGATCTCGGAACGGTCGATGCCGATGTCCTTCAAGGTGCGGTCGTCCAGCGAACGCAGCAGCGCTTCGCTGGCCCTGCGCTCCTGCCGCGCCCGGTAGGCGCTCCAATAGGCCGCAAGCGCCGAAGCCATGCGCCCCAGGATGCCCAATCCCTGGCCCGCGTCGGGCAGGCCGCCAAATGTCGTCGTGGTCATATCGGTCTCCTCCAAAAAACGTCGCCGCTGCCCGCGGCGAG
>JAYZVT010000202.1:0-19746 GCA_036155355.1 Pseudomonadota bacterium | reverse complement strand
GCCTCGGCCGGGCGCTGGAGATGGACGTGATAGCCTGGAGCCAGAACCTGACGGCGGAGCGCTGCGCCGAAGCGGGCGCAAGGCTGGTGACGAAGGACGAACTTTTGCGCCTGTCAGACGTGATTTCCATCCATGTTGTGCTGAGCGCGCGCAGCCGCGGACTCTTCGGCGCGCAAGAGCTTGGACTGATGAAGTCCACCGCCTATCTGGTCAACACGTCGCGCGGACCCATCGTCGACGAGAAAGCGCTCGTCGCTGCTCTCCAGCAAAAGAGAATCGCCGGTGCGGGCATCGATGTCTTCGACGTCGAACCGCTGTCGAAGGATCATCCGCTGCGCAAACTCGACAACGCCGTACTCACCGGCCATACCGGCTATGTCATCGGCGAGTTCTTCCGCGTCGCCTATGGTGAGGCCGTGGAGGACGTCGCGGCCTGGCTTGCCGGCAAACCGCTGCGCCTGCTCAACCCACCGGTGTGAGCGCAAAAGCAAACGCCCCGGATCGATTCCGGGGCGTCGCACACTCAATTCAAATCGACCGGGTGTGTCAGCCGCCGTGCTGCAGCATGTGCTGATAGAGCTGAGCAGATGGCTGTCCGGTGACGAGCAAGCCCTTGCTGTACTCGTAGGCCTTGATCGCCTCGC
Source organism: Pseudomonadota bacterium (assembly GCA_036155355.1). Lineage (GTDB taxonomy): Bacteria > Pseudomonadota > Alphaproteobacteria > Rhizobiales > Methyloligellaceae > JAYZVT01. Next base: position 19,102 of record JAYZVT010000202.1, on the reverse strand, counting down.
CGGTATTGTAGCCAAAGACGCCGTCGATCGGTCCTGGACTGTAGCCGAGGCGCGTCAGCGAAACCTGGATGTTATAGATCAGGTTGTCATGCGGCGGCGCATAGGCCGGCGGAGGCGGCGGCGATACGTAGACGGTCTGGGGCGGCGGCGGGCCATAGACCGGCCGTGGCGGTGGAGGTGGCGGACCGTAGTCCGGTTTGGATGCCGCGCCTGCGGCGGCGCCGACGCCGGCGCCGATGAGAGCGCCCTTGCCCGCGCCCTTGCCGCCGTCAACGGCGGCACCAATACCTGCGCCGACAATGGCTCCGAGCAGGCCGCCCTTTACGACCTCGCCCTCGGCATTGCCTGGCGTCACCGAACCCGCAAGCAGCAGCGCGGCGGTGGCGATAGCGCCGGCACACGCAACAACCTGCCGCAGAAGTCCGGCAGTACGTCCCTTGATGTTCATTCGAATTATCTCCCTCGCAGAGATGTTGAGCGAACTCTCCATGCAGATTTGCGCAAAGAGACTCGTCACTATGGCGAATCTAGCCCGGGCGGAACATCGTGGCAACGCCACGGTAGTCCCGGGTAACGTCAACAAGCCCCGGTTTCCTGCCAAACGTCTGGCCCGATTTATACAGGCAAGTGTCAAGAATTTCCAAACCGGAGTTACCGGCCAGGCTCCCGAGGCGGGCTGCAGCCAAATATTCGCGGCGGAATGCCACTCCACCTGACGCGCTTGAGGCATTAGGGTGCCAGCCGGCCCGCGGCGGCGGGCTCCCCGACCAGCAAAGGAGGCTTGGGCAAAATGCGTCACGGCGGTCAGCTTCTGATAGACCAGCTCGCGGAAGAAGGCTGCGACATGGCCTTTTGCGTGCCGGGGGAAAGTTTCCTCGCGGCTCTCGACGGCCTTTACGGCCGCAAGGACATCCGGACGATCATTTGCCGCCAGGAGGGCGGCGCGACGATGATGGCGGAAGCCTACGCCAAGATGACGGGCAGGCCAGGCGTGTGTTTCGTCACGCGCGGACCCGGCGCCTCCAACGCCTCCATAGGTGTGCACATCGCGCGGCAGGACTCTACGCCGCTGATCCTGTTCGTGGGACAGGTCGGGCGCGGCTTCCGCGATCGCGAGGCGTTTCAGGAAGTGGACATGCCGGCTATGTTCCGTCCGCTGGCGAAGTGGGCGGCGACCATCAACGATACATCGCGCATTCCCGAATATGTGGCGCGGGCCTGGCGCATCGCTCAGACAGGAAGACCTGGGCCCGTCGTGCTCGATCTGCCCGAAGACATGCTCTCGGACCTGTCCGACGCCAAGACGATCCCTGCCGCGCCATTGCCGCAAATCACTCCCGCCGATCGGCATATGACTGCCTTCTCCGACGAGATTGCACGGGCGAAGAAGCCAATGATGCTCATCGGTGGCCCTGGATGGAATTCGACGATACGCGAACAAGTGACGCGCTTCGCCGAAAGGCTAGACCTGCCAGTGGCCAACGCCTTTCGCAATTCCGACTACATCGACAACCGGCATCCCAACTATGTGGGACATTCCGGCCTCGCCTACAGCCCGAAGCTTATGGCTCGCATAAAGGCGGCGGACCTGGTGATTGCGGTCGGCCCCCGGCTGGGGGAAATCACTACCGACGGCTACAGCACGCTAACGCCTCCGCATCCCGCGCAGCGGCTGGTGCATGTGCATCCCTGCGGCGACGAGCTTGGCAGTGTCTATCGCGCCGACGTGCCGATCCAGTCGAACCTGTCCGCCTTCGCCGCCCAACTCGACCAGGTTCGTGCGCCTGCCACAATCCCGTGGCGCGACTGGCGCAAGAACGCGCGCGCCGAATATGAAAACTTTCTCCTGCCGGATGAGTTGCCGGGCGCGGTCAAAATGGCGGATGTCGTGCGGCACGTGTCGCAGGTGCTGCCGGACAACGCCGTCGTGACGAATGGCGCGGGCAACTATGCGGGCTTCCTCAGCCGCTACTTCATCTACAAGGAGTACCGGACCCAGGTGGCCAACACGGCCGGAGCGATGGGCTACTGCGTGCCCTCGGCCGTAGCCGGCAAACTCGCAGCGCCGGACCGGATCGTGGTCAGCTTTGCCGGCGATGGATGCTTCCTGATGAATGGTCAGGAACTTGCGACGGCGATGCAATACGACCTGCCGATGGTCATCATAGTCGCCAACAACGGCATGTACGGCACCATTCGCATGCACCAGGAACGAAACTATCCCGAGCGCGTTTCAGGGACGACGCTCGTCAATCCCGACTTCGCCGCCTATGCGCGCAGCTTCGGGGCTTTCGGCGAAGTGGTTGAGCGCACCGAGGATTTCCCAGGCGCATTCGACCGGGCGCTGAAGGCGGGCAAACCGGCGCTGATCGAGCTGAAACTCGATCCCGAGGCGCTGACGCCGAAGTTGACGCTGTCACAGATCCGCGCGGCGGGACTGAAAGACAAGGCGTAAGCCGCCTGCGTATTGAAGGAGATATGTGATGCTGCGCGCTCTCTCGCTGCTGCTCGCCCTGATGGTCCCGGCTTTGTCCGCATCAGCGGCCGGCGATCCGGACCTGATCTTCAAGAAGACCACGGTGTGGAAGTTCCTGTCGCCGGATCACAAGCTGGCCACCTATGCCATCGACGATCCGCTGGTCGAGGGCGTCGCCTGCCATTTCACCGTGCCGGAAAAGGGCGGCTGGGCGGGATGGCTCGGCGTGGCGGAGGAGCTTTCCAATGCCTCGCTTGCCTGCCGCCAGATCGGCCCCGTGGCGTTCAAGGAGAAATTCGAGCAGGGCGCGGAGATCTACAGCGAACGCCGCTCGCTTTTCTTCAAGAAGGTGCAGGTGGTGCGCGGCTGTGACGCCAAGCGGAACGTGCTTGTCTACCTGATCTATACGGACAAGCTGATCGAGGGCAGCCCGGAGAACTCCACCTCGACCGTGCCGATCATGCCTTGGGGCGACAAGTCTGCGCCCAAATGCAGCGAATGGCTGAAGGACTGATCGCCCGCTCAGGCCGCCTGTAGCTGGAAGCCATACTGCTCCGCCAGCTCCGCGATCGCTGCCTTGGCCTCGGAGGCCGGCAGTTCAACGAATGGCGGGCGTACGCGCGCCCAGCCCGGATCGTTGCGGTAATGGGCGACGATGGCCTTGAGCACCGGGATCATCGGCCGCGCCTGGATAGTCTTGCGGACCGCGGTGATGTGAGCCTGCAGATCGTCAGCACGGTCGGTCTTCCAGTTGTCATAGACATCGCGAATGGCGCGCGGGTTGACGTTGCCGGTGGCAGTGATGCATCCGGCGCCTCCTGCCCTCAATCCGTCGAGCAGGAACACTTCCGAGCCGGGGAAGATGGCGAAGTCCGGATAGGCCTTGAACAGGGCAGCCGTATTGTTCCAATCGCCGGAGGAATCCTTGAGGCCGACGACCACGCCGGGAAAAGCCTTGATGAGCCGGCCAACAAGTTCGACGGAGAAGCCGACCTGGGCGACCGGCGGGATGTGATAGAGGTAGACCTTCATGCGGTCGTCGTTTACCCGCTCGATGACGTCGGACATGTAACGGAACAGGCCGTCGTCGCTCACGCCCTTGTAGTAGAAGGGCGGCAGGGTCATGACGCCGCCGCAGCCCAGCTCTACGGCGTGGCGGCACAGCTCTACGGTGTCCGACAGGGCGCACAGACCCGTGCCCGGCATCAGAATAGAGGGATCGATGCCACCCTTCACGAGCGCCTCGAGCAGCTGCCTGCGCTCGCTCACGCCGAGTGAATTCGCCTCGCCCGTCGTACCGAAGGGCGCCAGACCGGTGCAACCATTCTCGAGCAGCCACCGGGAATGATCGAGAAAGCGGGCGGCGTCGGGATTGCCCTTGCCGTCAAATGGCGTGAGCACTGGCGAGATGACGCCGTGAAAGCTGGTTGTCGAAGCCATCAATCTGTTTCCCTCGAAATCCTGTCAGTTGTGGCCGGAGCCTGTCATGGCATGGGTATGCCCGGCTGCTTTACCGGCACATCGTAGCCCTTGATGACGGCCGGGCGAGCGGCTATCGCCTTATACCACCGAACCACGTTCGGATACTCGTTCATGTCGATGGTCTGCCACTCGAAGCGGGAGATCCAGGGCCAGATGGCCATATCGGCGATGGAGTAATCCCCGGCCACATATTCCACTTCACCGAGCCGGCGGTCGAGCACGCCATAGAGCCGCTTGCCTTCGGTCAGGTAGCGTTCCTCCGCATAGTCGGACTTGCCAGGATTGTTTTTCACGAAGTGATGGATCTGGCCAAGCATGGGGCCGACGCCGCCCATCTGCCACATCAGCCATTCGACCACCCGCCATTTCGCGTCAAAAGACGCGGGCCAGAATTTGCCGGTCTTCTCGGCCAGATAGAGCAGGATCGCGCCCGATTCCATCAGCTTCAGACCGGTGTCGTGATCGACGATCGCCGGGATGCGGTTGTTGGGACTGATCTCCAGGAAATGCGGCTGGAACTGCTCGTCCTTGGCTATGTTGATGGGGTGCGTCTTGTATTTGAGGCCGCACTCCTCGAGCATAATGGAGACCTTCCGGCCATTCGGCGTTGACCACGTGTAGAAGTCGATCATGTGATGGGTTTCCCGGGTTGTTCTTGTTGAATCTGGCGGTGGGCCTTTCCGGCGCGGCACTCTATTGACGCGAGCTGCGGGGGGCAATGCGTCGGATCGGCCAATAGTTCCTCCCGGACCGGGGGTAACGCCGCTATCTGCCTAATAGAGCCGTACAGCGAGCAGCCATGCCGTAACAATGAGCGGGCTCAGCACCGTGGACAGCAGAACGGTGGCGGAGGCGAGGTTCGGGGCGCGATCGTATTCGGCGCAGAATATGGCCAGCAGAACGCCGACCGGCGCTGCGGCGGCGACCACCAGCACATCGGTCAGCCCGTCGGGAAAGCCGAATATGACGCACATGATCCAGGTGAGCGCCGGCGCCACCAGAAGCTTCAGCAGCGTGGAGAGGATTACGGGAAACCGGAGAATGGCAACCTGCGCGCCGGCCAGTTGCACGCCCAGGGTGAACAGCGCCAACGGCGTGTAGGCGCCGGCCATGATCCTCAGCGGCTCGCCTAAGAGCGGCGGCAAGGTGACTTCGAAACTCTTGAGCAGCAGTCCCGCCGCGATCGCAATAATCATCGGCGAGCGCAGCAGGGCCTGCAGCGCGGCGCCAGCGCCCTTGCGCTGGTGATCCAGAAGCCAGACGCCGGCAAGTACGATGAGGATGGAGTGCAGGCAGACGATCACCGTCTGGTGCAGAAGGTAGTCAGGCTCGAAGGCGAGTTGCGCCAGAGCGATGCCGTAGTTGCCGGTGTTGGGAAAGGCGGCGGCGATGCCGATGACGACAGCACTCCCTTTGAGCCGGTCGAAGGGTGCGGCTATCGCCCAGCCGAGCGCGAGCAGAACGCCAAAAGAGAGGATCGTGAACCACACGGTCGGCCATACCGCCGCCAGCGGCAGATCGGCAGTGGTGAGAAAATGCACGAAGGCGCAGGGCAGCACCACGTTGACCAGCATCCGGCTCAGGCTCGGCGCGTCCAGCAACAGGTAGTGCTGGGCGATCCAGCCGAGCGCCATGAGGGCGACGATGGGCGCGGTGATCCGCGTGAGAATGTCGAGGAAGATGTCCAAGTAGTGGCCGGGGATGGAGGAAAGTTGCGCTACCTATAATCCGTGCCCCGGGCACTTCGTCAATGAGTCGAGGCGGGTCTACCAGCTGTCCCTCGTCCTGCCTGAAGCTTTCCCCGGCGGCGACAAATTTTGGACAAAAGCCACGGCCAAAGAGAAGCAATGAGTTGGTCCATGCGCTCCCCGGATTCGCCAATGCCCGACTACGGGGAAATCCTGCAGTTCCTGGCCCGGAATCCCCCGCAATTCGCCTCGGAAAGGCAGCTACATGCCTCCCTGCTAGAGCTGCTGGCCAACTGCCTTCGGGTCGATGATCCAGAGGCGGCCGAGGGGACCGGATTCCAGCGCCCCCAGGAGGCCGCCCGCCCGGCGCAACATCATCATTGGGTGCATTTCAACTGAGCCCCTGGCCGAGCCGCGACAATCTGGCCCTGCGACCCCCTGCGCATTTGCTCCGCCGCTGACACGGATGTTACACACTGCCCCGGACGGCAGACCTGTGCCATCCCAACGCTATCCGGGTGCGCGATCCTCCGCGGACTGCCCGGCGACAGCGGCAACCGGAGAAAGCGCCCATCATGTCCAGCCCGGCAGAGAGCATCGTCCAGTCCTTTCTCGGCAGCGTCGAGAAAGGCAAGAGCAAGGACAAGCCTTACCGGCACTGGAGCCTGTCGGCCTGCATTCCGGAAGGCGTGGTCGATGAGATCATCGCCCTCCCCTTTGCCGCGCCGTCGCTGGACGGCGTTTCGGGAAAACGCGAACTGCACAACAACACGCGAACCTATTTCGACGCCGACAACCAAAAGGCGTTTCCGGTCTGCGCGGCAGTCGCGGACGCCTTTCACGACAAGCGCGTCACCGATCGAATAGCAAGATACTTTGGGACCAACCTCGACGGATCGCATCTGCGCATCGAATATGCGCAGGACATCGACGGCTTCTGGCTGGAGCCGCATACCGATCTCGGCGTCAAACTCTTCACCATGCTGCTCTATGTCTCGCGCGACGCGAGCCATGCCGATCTCGGCACCGACATCTACGACGCGGATAAAAAGCACTTTGGCCGTTCCCCCTTCGAGCCAGGCGGCGCGATGGTCTTCGTTCCCTCGAATGTCACTTATCACGGCTTCGAGGCGCGGCCGATCAAGGGCGTGCGCAAGTCGGTCATCATCAACTATGTGACCGACGAGTGGCGAGCGCGCGAACAGCTCGCCTTTCCCGATCAGCCGATCCGAGCAAACTAAGGCGGCGCGATCCGATCAAGGCCGGCGGCGATAGCGGACAGGACGGCCTGGCCTGAGAGTTTCGGCTGCCGCCAGCACGGCATTGGCATTGAGCCCATGATGTGCATAGAGGTCGCCCACCGATCCCGACTGTCCGAAATGCTCCACGCCCAGCGCACGAACGCGGTGCCCGGCGACGCCGCCGAGCCATGACAGCGTCTCGGGATGGCCGTCCACGAGGGCTATGATCCCCGCATCGCGGGGGACGGCGTCGAGCAACTGCTCCACATGGGAAGCGTCCACCGCCTCTCCGGCCTCGCGGGCGCGCTCAACCGCGTGCCACCCTGCCGACAGCCTGTCGGCGGACGTTACTGCCAGGACGCCAACCCCGCGGCGATCCTCCGCGAGCAGCCCGGCTGCCTCTATCGCTTCGGGCGCAACGGCTCCGGAATAAGCGACAATCAGCTCGCAGCCTGGTTCCGGCCGCCGCAGCCAGTAGCCGCCGGCAATTATGTCGTCGCGCAGTTCAGCGCCAAGCGTGCGCGCGATCTGGTCGATGGGCCGCGTGGACAACCGCAGATAGACCGAGCCGCCTTTCTCGTCGCGCAGCCAGCTCCCTCCCTTGAGTGCCCCCGCGCCGTCACGCTGCACATAGTCGAAGGCCCAGTCCATGATAACTGCGAGTTCGTCCACATAGGCTGGCTCGAAGGATGCAAGACCGTCCTGGGAAATGCCGATGAGAGGCGTGCCAATTGACTGGTGCGCGCCGCCTTCCGGAGCGAGCGTGATGCCCGAGGGCGTGGCGACGAGAATGAAGCGCGCGTCCTGGTAGCAGGCATAGTTGAGCGCATCGAGGCCGCGCTGAATGAAAGGGTCGTAGAGCGTGCCGACTGGGATCAGGCGCTCACCGAACAGCGTATGGGACAGGCCGAGCGCGGCAAGCAGCAGGAACAAGTTGTTCTCTGCAATGCCAAGCTCGATGTGCTGGCCGGACGGACCCATTTCCCACTTCTGCGGGCTCATCAGGCCGCGGTCCTTGAAGATGTCGGACTGTTCCTCGCGAGAGAAAATCCCGCGCCGGTTCACCCAGGGCCCCAGGTTTGTGGACACGGTCACGTCCGGCGAGGTGGTAACGATGCGGCTGGCGAGCTGGCCGTCGCCCTTGGCGATCCCGGCGAGAATCTTGCCGAAACCTTCCTGGGTGGACTGCTCGCCCATGGCGTCTGGAATGGCGATGGCGTCATGCGGGATCGCGGGCGCGGTCAGGCTGCGTTGCTCAACGGCCGCGTAGGGCACGCGCGCGAGAAACCCCTCGATCTCTTCGACGGGGAGCGACAGGCCCGCGAAGGGATCCCATTCCTCGCCTTCGCCTATGCCGTTGGCGGTGCGGAAGGCGTCCATCTGGCCACGCGTCATCAGTCCTGCGTGATTGTCCTTGTGGCCCTGGAAGGGAAGTCCGAAGCCCTTGATGGTGTATGCGATGAAACAGACGGGCACGCCTTCGGGCGCATTCTCGAAGGCTTCGAGCATCGTCTCCAGGTCGTGGCCGCCGAGATTGGTCATCAACGCGGCAAGGTCGTCGTCGGAATACTCCTGCACCAGCGCGAGCGTGTCGGGATTGCCGGCGAGGTCGGCGGAGAGCTGGCGGCGCCAGGCCGCACCACCCTGGAAAGTCAGCGCCGAGTAGAGCGAGTTGGGGCAGTCGTCGATCCAGTTGCGCAACGCGTCCCCGCCCGGTCGTGTGAAGGCGGCCTCCAGCTTGCGCCCGTGCTTGAGGGTGATGACATGCCAGCCCATGGTCTCGAACAACCCGGCGACCTTGCCGAAGAGGCGGTCGCTGATGACGGCATCGAGGCTCTGCCGGTTATAGTCGATGACCCACCAGCAATTGCGAATGCGATGCTTCCAGCATTCCAGCAGCGCTTCGTAGATGTTGCCCTCATCCAGCTCGGCATCGCCGACCAGGGCGATCATGCGCCCTTCCGGCCACTCGCGCGCCCAGCCCTTGGCGCGCACATAGTCCTGGACGAGGCTGCCGAAGGCGGCGGCAGCCGCGCCGAGGCCGACGGAGCCGGTGGAGAAGTCCACATCTCCCGTATCCTTGGTGCGGGAGGGATAGGACTGCGCGCCGCCGAAAGCGCGGAAGTTTTCCAGCTTGTCGCGGGTCTGTCGGCCGAGCAGGTAATGAATGGCATGAAACACCGGCGAGGCATGCGGCTTGACCGCGACGCGATCCTGCGGCCGCAGCACATGGAAATAGAGAGCGGTCATGATGGTGGCGAGGCTGGCCGAAGACGCCTGGTGTCCGCCTACCTTGAGGCCGTCGGTCCTCTCGCGCAGATGGTTGGCGTTGTGGATCATCCAGCTCGACAGCCACAGCACCTTACGCTCAAGCTCGCGCAGGATCGCCACGGACTCGCTCCGGGGCATGCTCGAGGATTGGTCCGCCTGTTGGGCGCGCTCGGCCAGCATAGTTTTGCCTCCTCGCCCGGACCACAGGCCGGGCGGCATCATTTTTGGCAAATTAAGCCAATACGAGTGAGTATATCTTGCGTTATTGCCTGCTTATGCACATTAATTGGCATTCGCGCCGTGTTTTGACAATTTTTGTGGCAAAGATGACCAAGCCCGATCTGGACAGCATAGACCGAAAGCTGCTTGCCGCGCTCCAGGAGAATGGCCGGCTCACGGCCACCGAACTGGCCGAGCGGATCGGACTGACCACCAGCCCCTGCCTGAGGCGGCTGCGGCTGCTGGAGCAGGCAGGCGTGATCCGGGGCTACGCAGCCCTCCTCGACCAGGAAAAGGTCGGCCTGCCGGTCAGCGTCTTCGTATCGGTGAAACTCGAGCGTCAGCGCGAGGAGGCGCTGGAGAAATTCGAGCAGGCCATGCGGCGCTGCCCGGAAGTGGTCGAATGCTATCTGATGACCGGCCCGCGCGACTATCTGCTGCGTGTGGTTGCGGAGGATCTTTCGGCCTATGAGCGGTTCCTGAAGGATACTCTGACGCGCGTCGACGGCGTTTCCAGCATCGAATCCAGCTTCGCGCTGGCGCAGGTGAAATACGCCAATGCCTTGCCCATTGCGGGATAGGTCTTTCGTCCCGCCTCCCCTGACAATCAGCGCGTGATCCGCTACAACCCGGCGCGGAGTGAATCAACAAACAAGAAGCGAGGAGCGGAATGGCAAAGGTCGCGTGGATTGGCCTCGGCGTCATGGGATATCCCATGGCCGGGCATATCAGGAAAAAGGGCGGACACGATCTGACCGTCTATAACCGCACCGCCGCCAAGGCGAACAAGTGGGCCAAGGAATTCGGGGGCAAGGCGGCGGCCACGCCTGCGGAAGCGGCGAAGGACGCGGATTTCGTCTTCTGCTGCGTCGGTAACGACAATGACCTGCGCGACGTGACGACGGGAACCGACGGCGCCTTCAGCACGATCAGGAAGGGCGCGGTGTTCATCGACAACACGACCGCGTCAGCCGATGTCGCGCGCGAATTGCACGCCGCGGCGAAAAAGAAGGGCGCGGGCTTTCTCGACGCGCCGGTGTCGGGCGGCCAGGCGGGGGCGGAGAATGGCGTCCTTACGGTCATGGTCGGCGGCGACGATGCGGACTTCAAGAAGGCGGAGCAGGTTATTCAATTCTATGCGCGCGCTGTCACGCATATGGGCCCCTCGGGCGCGGGACAGCTTACCAAGATGGTCAACCAGATCTGCGTTGTCGGTGTGATCCAGGGACTTGCCGAGGGCCTGCATTTCGCCAAGGCCGCTGGCCTTGATATACCCAAGGCGATGGCGACCATCTCCAAGGGCGCGGCGCAGTCCTGGCAGATGGAGAACCGCTGGGAGACCATGACCAACGACAAGTTCGATCACGGCTTCGCCGTGGACTGGATGCGCAAGGACCTGTCCATCTGCCTCGGCGAGGCGCGGCGCAACGGCGCCAACCTGCCTGTCACCGCACTGCTCGAGCAGTTCTACTCGGAAATCCAGCGCATGGGCGGCGGCCGCTGGGAGTGCTCGAGCCTCATCAAGCGGCTGGAGCACAAGTAGGTGAGCAAACACGACGCGCTGGCGGAGAAGGTCGTCGCGCATCTCTATTCGGTCAGCCCGGTGCTCAAGCATTGGGGCATCGAGGTCGCCGGGGCGAAGCGCGCGGCGGTGACGCTGACCATGACCGTGCGCAAGGACATGTCGAATACCAACGGCGTCTGCCACGGCGGCGTGATCTTCTCGCTCGCCGACGCCTGCTTCGGCTTTTCCGCCGGCTCCTACAACGACCGCGGCGTGGGCGCGTCATGCGACATCCGCTTCCTCAAGCCGGCGGAGATCGGCGACAGGCTGACAGCGACAGCGAGCGAAGTCTGGCGCAAGGGGCGCAGCGGACTTTACGACGTTACCATCGTCAACCAGGGCGGAGACAAAGTCGCGCTGATGCGCGGCCATGCCCGCCAGATCGGCGGGCACTACATCGAGGAGACGGACTGACGCCGTCTCCTCAGGCCTCTTCGTCGGAGTAGTTCAGCGGCAACTCGGTGGTGAACTTGATCTGCTCCATGGCAAAGCTGGAGCTGACCTCCGACAACTCGATCCTGGAAATGAGGCGCTTGTAGAAGGCGTCATAGTGCTCGATGTCGGGAACGACCACGCGCATGAGGTAATCGACCTGGCCGCTCATGCGGTAGAACTCGACCACCTCAGGAAACTCCTGGATCACGCTGTGAAAGCGGTCGAGCCATTCCTGGTTGTGTTTGCTGGTGGTGATCGACACGAAGACGTTGACGCCCGCCCTCACCTTCCTGGGATCGAGCATGGCCACGCGCTGCTTGATGACCCCGGCTTCCTCCATTTTCTGGATGCGCCGCCAGCAGGGCGTCGTGGACAGGCCGACCAGCTTGCCGATCTCTGCGACCGGCATGGTGCAGTCCTTTTGCAGGATTGCCAGAATCTTCCGATCCATCTTGTCGATCATGGCGTTCTCATTAGAAAGAAATTTCTAAAAACAGCCTCAATGGAAAAATAGTAGCACTATTCCCCTCACGAGCAGCGGCATATTAGATTTATTTTCTAATTCTGTCACCATTTTCCCTTGCCGTTGGCGTCGCGCTTTGCCATTTAGGTGAACACGGATGGTCGCTAGGTGCCTCCGCTGACTGAAGGACGCCTGAACCGATGCCCGAAGGACGCAAAATCTCGCATCTGACGCCTGACCTGGGGCTGACGACCCAGTTGCGGGCAGAGGATTTCGCCGAGTTGGCGCGCCGGGGCTACCGGTCGGTCCTGAACAATCGTCCAGACGGAGAGTCAGGCGACCCCTATCTGAACGCCAAAGAAGCCTCGGCCATCGCGGCACGCCATGGGCTGGCCTATGTGCACATGCCGGTGCGCGGAGCCGACGTGTCCGAGGAGGAAGTGATCGAGCAGTTCCGCCAGATCGTGGACTCCCTGCCCAAGCCCATCGTCGCCCATTGCAAGGTCGGCGCCCGAAGCGCCGTGCTGTGGGCATACGGTTCAACAGGCGAACTGCCCGTCGACGAGATTATCCGCGTCACCGCCGGCGCCGGCCACGATCTCTCCGTGCTCAGGCCCGAGCTTTCTGACCGTGCCAACGCGGACAGCCGCCGCAACGACAGCTTCGAAAGCGAAGACGTCCGCGCCTGCATCTAGGTCCGCTTTCGGCGCTTCGACGGCGCATCCTTCAGCAAGCTACGCACCTGCCGCCTCAGCACCGGAAGCAGATCGCTCTCGAACCACGGGTTCTTCTTGAGCCAGACATTGTTGCGCCAGGACGGATGCGGCAGTGGAAGTATCTTCGGATCGCCGCGCCTGAATATGTCGCGCCAGCCGGCAACCGTCTCGGTTAGATTCTCACCGGTGCCCTCCCCGCCCATGTGCCAGTCCTGCGCATATTTGCCGACCAACAGCATTAGCCGCACGTCGGGGAGCAGCGCGAACAGACGTTCGCGCCACAGTGGCGCGCATTCGCGCCTCGGCGGCAGGTCGCTCCCCTTGGCGTCGAGACCGGGAAAGCAGAAGCCCATGGGCACGATAGCGATGCGCGAAACGTCGTAAAACTCCTCCTCGCTGACGCCCATCCATTGCCGCAGACGGTCGCCGGACGGATCGGTGAAGGGCATTCCACTGGCGTGAACCCGGGTGCCTGGCGCCTGGCCGCAGATACAGATGCGCGCGGTGGCGCTCACGCGCAGGACCGGCCGCGGTTCATGGGGCAGCGGCTTCCCTCGCGGCTCCTCGATGCATTTCCGGCAGGCACGGATCTCGGCGACCAGCCGATCGAGGCTGCGCTTTGATAGGGTCATGTTCAGATTTCCAGCGTCATGCCGTCTTCCGCGCACAGGCACAGGTCCGTATTCACGTCGCCACGCCGTGCCAGCATAGCCTCGCTCATATGGGTAAGCAGTACGCGCTTCGCACCAATCCGGTCGAAATTGGCGGCGATGGTCTCGTAGTCGAGATGGAATTTCAGCCTGATGTCGTACTGGTAGCACTCGGCGATAAACAGGTCGGCGTCGCGGGCGGCGGGCACGATACTTTCGACCCATTCGGTATCGCCGGTAAATGCGATTGCTTTGCCGTCAGCTTCGATGCGCAGGGCGTAGGGCGGCGCGCCGGAAAAATGCCTGACCTCATGGGCGGTCACGGCGAAGCCGTTCACGTTCATTCTCTCTCCCTCGCGGTATTCCACGAAGCGCATGTCGAAATTGCGCGGCACCTCGGTGGCCTTGGGAAACAGCGCCTCGGTCGCGGCAAGATAGCGCGCCTCGATGCCCTGCGGACCGGCAATTGTGATGGGCGCGGTCCGCTTGCTCACATGGCAGGCGTCGATGAGGAACCAGGCCAGCCCGCCAAAGTGATCGCCATGCAGATGGGTGATGAAAATGGTGCCGACCGCGTTGGGGTCGAGGCCGGCTTTCCGGAGTCCTATCAGTGCGGTAGCGCCGCAATCTATGAGAAAGAGTCCACTATTCGAGGCGATGTGGAAACAGGTATGCAGCCGGCCGCCCGCACCGAAGGCGTCGCCGCACCCAAGCACCGTGAGCCGCATGCCTGGCCTCACGCAGCAGCGCTCGGCCGGGAGGAGACCTCGCCGTGCCAGCGCGCCAGGTTCTTCAGTTCCGGCGGGCGCTCGATCTTCGCCGGCTTCATGAAATCCACCGCCACCAAGGCTGTGATGTCGGCAATGCTGTAGGTGTCGCCGGCGACATATTGACGGCGGCCCAGTTCCTCATCGAGCATCCGCAGCGTGGCCAGGGCCCGCGGCCTGTTCGCCTCCCCCCAGGCAGGCACCTGCGGCACCTCCATCTCACTCATGGCCGGATGCAGGTGGCGGAAAGTGTGGGCGACATGCTGCAGCAGATTGATCTCCATGCGCCGCTGCCACATCTCCACATTCGCCTTGTCGAGCGGATCGCGACCCATCAGCGGCGGCTTCGGCTGCAGCTCCTCGAAATAACGGCAGATCGCCACTGACTCCGAGATACAGGTGCCGTCGTCGAGTACCAGCACGGGCACGCGCTGGAATGGGTTGAGCCGGGTGAACTCGCTGCTCTTGTGCTGGCCGGCATTCAGATCGACCTGCTCGAATGGAACTGAAACACCCTTTTCGGCGAGGAAGATGCGCACACGCCGTGGATTGGGCGCGCGGGCCATTTCGACGATCTTCATGTGGCGCCTCGTTCTGTTGAACAGGGCGACAGTGTTACCCAAGGGATGGCCGAGGCGCAACGCGGGCCACCATCCGGCCCCATAGGAACAGTATTTCCTGCGACGGTCAGCCGCCGCGCCCGTGTCGAACGCGCCAGTCGTGAGGTTGCTCGAACTCGCCCGACCACACTCCCCGGTGTTCGAGGCGCGCCAGCCTTTCCGCGTCGGCATAGTCGTCATAGGACACCGCCCAGCCCTGCTCGACCATGGCTCGGTTGACCTCGACCTCACCGATGCGACAGCGTGCCAACAGGCGATGATGCACGTCATAACCGCTGCCCGAACAGTCCACGTAGCGGCCTTCCAGCATCTGGCGCAGATGTCGCGAGGCCTGCGCACCACAGTCCCACTGCGCCCCTCCCCGCGTGCATGTCTGCCCTGCCTCCGGCGCGTCGATGCCGCGCAGGCGTATCTCGGTGCCCTGAACAACAATGCTGTCACCGTCGATCACGCGCGCGAAGCCGGCTGCGCCCGCCACCTCCCGCTCCGGCAAAACCGCCAGAAACGCGAGACCCGCGAGCACGATAAGGCCGAAGACAACAAGGTCGAGCCGCCGGCTTGAACGCAAACGGCGAAAATTAAGGTTGAGGGGCATCGGCCTATTCCGTGATCCACAGGCATGCGGCGGCGGCAATATTGCCCGGATTCGCGCGCGCCTTGCACGGCGGCACGGGACGGGCCACGCCATCAGGAGGACTAGAGTAAACGAGGCATTAATGAATTACCGGAACACTCGGCTATTCGGAACTGGCTTGGTGCTCCGTTGCATCGGAGTGGCCCGGTCAGGCGCATCTCATTCAGGTTTGCCCAGGCAGTACAGCGTGAGTCAAGAATCGGGGAAATTGGCCGGTAGCCGGCGCGTACCAGCAGCGCCCGAGCGCGCACGCGCCAACCGCAAGGTACGCGAAGTCCGCGAAAAGCTCAGCTACCGCAATGGCGTTTCTCCCGAATTTGACCATGACCTGTTGACGATGTTCGCGCGCAACGAGATCAGCGCGGCCATCACCGTTCCGTTGCTCGCCGTCATTATCGCGCTGGCCTGCATGTTCTGGGCGCCGGTGGACAGGTTGCTCGCATGGCTCGGCGCAGTGCTGCTGGCCAAAGGCATTCTGCTGATCCTGTGCCGCAAGTTCATTCGCGTGCCGCGCGCCAAGGCCAACCTGAAGCTGTGGCGATCACGCCTGATGGCGGCGGAGTTCTTCTACGGCATGACCTGGGCCAGCCTCGTGTTCGTCAACACCGAGACGCACGACACTGCCTCGCATATGTTCGAATTCGCCTCGGTCATCGTGGTGATCGCCATCCGGATCATGTTTGCCTCGGCGGTCATGCCCATCGTCTATGCGGGGACGATTCCGATCCTGACCGGGTTGGTACTGCATTTCGCCCTGCTCAACGAGCCGTTCTACTGGGCCATGTCGGCCATGACAGTCGGCATCTATATGTATCTCGTCTTTCTCATGGTGGGCGTGAACTCGACTGTGGTCGCCATGCTCGAGTATCGGGCGGAGAAGGAAGCGCTCATCGTCGAACTCGAGCAGTCGAAGTCCATCTCGGACGAGGCAAGGCACCGGGCAGAAGCCGCCAACGTGGCAAAGTCGCGTTTCCTGGCGACCATGAGTCATGAGCTGCGTACTCCGCTGAACGCCATCCTCGGATTCTCCGAGGTAATGAAGTCGGAGATACTTGGCCAGCACACGGTCCCGACCTACCGGGAGTACGCGAACGATATTCACAAGAGCGGAGAACATCTGCTCAATCTCATCAACGAGATCCTCGATCTGTCGCGCATCGAGGCCGGCCGTTACGAGCTGCACGAGTCGGCCGTGTCGTTGGCGGACATTGCCGAGGACTGCGAGCGTCTCATCAAACTGCGCGCCAACAACAAGGGTGTCAGTATCGAGGAGGAGTTCGAAGCCGATCTCGATACGCTCTGGGCGGACGAAAGGGCGTTGCGTCAGGTCTGCCTGAACCTGCTGTCGAACGCCATCAAGTTCACACCCTCCGGCGGAACAGTGACCATCGCCATTGGCCGCACCAATGATGGCGGACAGTATCTGAGCATCCGCGACACCGGGCCCGGGATCCCCGAGGAAGAGATACCACGGGTGCTGAAGAGCTTTGGCCAGGGATCGCTGGCGCACCAGACGGCGGAGGGCGGAACGGGCCTTGGCCTGCCAATCGTCATGGGGCTGGTGGAATTGCATGGCGGCAAGTTCGATCTCAAGAGCAAGTTGCGCCACGGAACGGAAGTGACCGCCTCCTTCCCCCCGAACAGGGTGATGAAGGCCCTGCCCCGGCTCGCCGAGCCTGGCGATGCGCCACCGGAGCCGGTTTCGCCGACCAGCTGGCGCGAGCAATACCGCCAGCGGGCCTGACCGGCGCACGGTCGGGTTTGCTATCCGGCCCAGGGCTACCTAGATTCCGGACAACAAGCCCGTGCCCGAGGTCGCCGTGGAAACACCCTGCATCAACGTCTGCATCATCGATCCAGGCACCGGACTGTGCGCGGGTTGCTATCGCAGCATCGACGAAATCTCCCGCTGGGCCAGCATGACCCCGGAGCAGCGTCGGACGATCATGGCGGAGTTGCCCGCGCGCGAGCGCAAGCAGGAGCGGCGCTGAGATGACCGCGTGGATCGCGCTCGGGGTTCTGGTCTGCGGCGGGCTGGTGCTGCTGCTATACCATGACGCCGGCACTGTCGCCGGGCTGGACACGGGCCAGCTTGCCGGGTTGATCGCCGGCGGCGCATTGCTGATCTACCTCGGCGGTTCGGTCTTCCGCGACCGTGGGGGGATACGGTCGGCGTTCCGCGATGGCATCATCTGGGCCTTGCTGGCGCTGGTATTGGTCGCCGGATACAGCTACCGGGCCGAATTGCTTCCCGTCGCCCGGAGGGTCGCGGGGGAATTGCTGCCGGGGCTGCCGCTGGAGGGGGAGACAGTGGAAGGCGGAACCGCGGTGCGTATCCGCCGGCAGCAGGATGGCCAATTCATCGCCCAGGCAAATGTGAATGACGCGGCCGTGAACATGGTTATCGACACTGGCGCCAGCCAGGTGGTGCTGACCCAGGACGACGCCCGCAAGGCCGGCATAGCCCTCGAAGGCCTGCGCTATTCGGTGCCGGTGCGGACAGCCAACGGAGTTTCCTACGCCGCCTCGGTGCGGCTGCGCTCGGTCAGGCTCGGGACGCTGTCCTTGGGCAACGTTGAGGCGCTGGTTGCACGGCCGGATTCCCTTCACAGGAGCCTGCTGGGTATGAGTTTTTTAAGCCGTTTACGGTCTTATGAGTTCTCCGGCGATTTCCTAACGTTGCGCAGTTAGGCTGTCGGCCATGGTCGCGGGGCCTGGACGGTCCGGCCCGGCCTGTGGGGAGTCATGCGTCATGGCCTCGCGTGTAGGCATGCAAAACCTTGTCCGCGAAGCCGCGCTCTGGGCGGTCGCGATCGTCGGCGGTTTCGCTGGCGTGTATTTCTTCGATGACATGCGGTCCATGCTGAACGAAGGAACCGCCAATGTCGCGGCGCGCATGGCGGCTACCGAAGAAAAGCCCGTCGTGCAGGAAACGTCGTCGGGCTTCACCCGCGAGGTGTCGCTGAAGGCTTCCGGAAACGGTCATTTCTATGCGCAGGCGCGCATCAACGGCCGGCCGATCGCGGTAATGGTCGATACGGGCGCCACCAGCATTGGCCTGCGCTACGAGGACGCCCAGGAGCTGGGCATCCATCTGAGCAATTCGGATTTCACCATCGCCACCAGCACGGCCAATGGAACCACGCGTGCCGCGCCGGTCACGCTCGACAGCGTGCGCATCGGCGAGGTCGAGGTGCGCGACGTAAAAGGCATGGTGCTCCAGCCCGGTTCACTGCATGTGACACTTCTGGGCATGGAATTCATAAGAAAACTCTCCAAATTCGAGCTACAAGGAAATCGACTCCTGCTGGTCGAATAAGGGCATTCGCCCGCGCCGGCCAGGGAACGAACACCGGAGCCGCGCATTGAAAAGCACCACCGCCCAGGACCGCAAGGACGAGCGGCCTGTCAGGGTCAGCACGATGTTCCCCGCACCGCGAAGCGACCTCAACCCGAACACGGCCGACTTCGAGCGCCTGCCGCTCGTGAAGGCGACCGGTTTCCGCGAGTATGATGCACGCTGGCTGTATCCCGACGAGATCAACCTGATGGGTATGCAGGCGATCGGTCTTGGGCTGGCGCGCCTGTTCGAAGAGCGCGGCAAGCCGAAGCGGATCGTCGTCGGCCACGACTTCCGCTCATATTCGGCGGCGATCAAGTCAGCGGTCACATGCGGCCTGCTGGCGGGCGGCGCGGAGGTATTCGACATTGGTCTGGCGCTGTCGCCGATGGCCTATTTCGCCCAGTTCGCGCTGGAAGTGGAGGGCGTGGCCATGATCACCGCCAGCCACAACGACAACGGCTGGACCGGCATCAAGATGGGCATGGAGCGCCCCCTCACCTTCGGCCCGGACGAGATGTCACGGCTGAAGGAGA
>JAYZVT010000201.1:0-5158 GCA_036155355.1 Pseudomonadota bacterium | reverse complement strand
ATAGCCGTGGATGGTGCCCGACTCCAGCGTCGCCGGCATCTGCGGCGGCGGCGTCACAGACAGCAACGCGTCCGCGAGAATCTGGCCGGTGATGTCGGTCGATGAATAGAAGCCGGGATGGATGCCGCCCGAGGCCAGCCAATAGCGCAGTTCGTAGTTGTGAGTGGAGACCGGAAACACCATGCCCATCTTGAAGGGCTTGCCCTCGGCCTTGAACTTCTGGATCACCGGCTTGAGATAGTCGGCCTTGATCGGATGCACCGGCTTGCCGCCTTCCATCGGCACGTGCTTCTTCATCTCGGCCCACACTTCGTTGGACACGGTGATGCCGTTGCCGTTGAGGTCCATGGAGTAGGGCGTGATCACATGCGCCTTGGTGCCGAAGCCGATGGTGGCGGCGATCGGCTGGCCGGCTAGCATGTGGGCTCCGTCCAATTCGCCAGTGATCACCCGGTCGAGCAGCACCTTCCAGTTGGCCTGCGGCTCCAGCGTCACGAACAGGCCTTCGTCCTCGAAGAATCCAAGCTCCTTGGCGATGGCCAGGGGCGCCATGTCGGTGAGCTTTATGAAGCCGAATTTCAGCTCGTCCTTCTCCGGCTTCAGCGCCGCCGAATGCGCAGGCAGCAGTCCGAGGATGGAGGGCGCGGTGAAGGCGCCTGCCGCCAACGCACAGGTGGCAGCGCTGCCCAGAAAGCGCCGCCGCGAGAGGCCGTGCGCCGGTGCAGGAGGTCTGCGGTCAGGTATCTTTGTCATTTACGTTCCCTGTTCTTTAGCGCCAGTCACTGGCGCGATTGCGGGAACGTCTCGGGGCCGGAATGCCGCCGGGACCGTCCCCCCTCTGACTTTCGTCAGTGTGGATGCCCTGTGGCGGCGTTGCCTGTAGCGACCCCCGAAGTCAGGGTCTGTTGTCGTTGGATGAACGGTTGGCCGTCGTTGGCCTCGCTGTCGGTGCAGGAATTACAAGAACCATGCCATCCGAATAATGTGAGAAATTCATAGCAATATCAGAACTATAGCTAATATGATGAAGAATAGGGCAGCACAGTTTCTGCACGAAATTTGTGCAATGCACAAACATGGTTGATTGAAATAGCTGCAGACGGGATCGCGGCGGGCAGGCTCAGGAGTTCGCCGCCTCCAGCGCCTTGATGTCGAGGGCAGGGGAGTGGATGGAGAATCCGCGGATGTAGTCCAACACCTTCTCCGGCTCGAAATTCTCGCCTCCGAAGAAAGCGCTGCGGGCGATTGCTGTTGGCGCTCGCGGCGCCTGGCCCTCGGACGGAATTGCGCGCCGGTAGAGGTCTTCCCTGAACACCCGCGACGCCAGCGAGGCGATATTGAAATCCCCGGCGATCTGACCCCAGCGGATCATCTGACTCACCAGCCAGACCGCATGGCTGTGGTGGGGAACCGTCGCATCCTGATCGTGAAAGACAAAGAAGCCCTCGTCGGGCAAGGATCTCATGCCGGGTCCACGCAAGACGGTGCCGGTCAGCGAGCGAGCCAGAATTTCCACCGGGAGATTGAGATACTCCTCGCGGGAGAGTATCGCGGCCGCCTCCGCGCGATTGCCCGGAATATCGAGCCAGATGGCAGCGTCCACGAGGGCGCGGACCAGCGCGATCATTGTTTCGGCGTTGTCCTCCGCCCAGGACAGCCGCATGCCCAGCACCTTCTCCGGGCTGTTGCGCCAAAGCTCCGTCTTCGTCGCCACGATGACCCCCGCGCCGAGCTCCACCGCGAGGCTGTTCCAGGGCTCGCCCACGCAGAAGCCGTGGATCTGCCCGGCCTTCAGGCTGTCGGCCATCAGCGGCGGGGGGATGACCACGAGCTGCACGTCCAGATCGGGATCGATGCCAGCGGCAGCCAGCCAGTAGCGCAGTTCGTAGTTATGACAGGAGAAGGGATAGACCATTCCCAGCGTCAGTGGTTCCGCGCCGCGCTGGCGCCGTTCAGCCACCACCTTCGCCAGCGCCTTGCCGGCGGCCATGCCCCCAGCGCGGGCGTTCTCGGCGTCCATGTCCAGCATATGCGTGAAGAGCGAGCGCGAAACGGTGATCGCGTTGCCATTCAGTCCGAGCGACATAGGAGCGATCACTGGCACCCGCACATGGCCCACGCCGAGGCTGGAGGCGATTGGCATGGGCGCGAGCATGTGAGCACAGTCGAGCGCGCCCACATTCACCTTGTCGCGAATGTTGGCCCAGGAGACGTCGCGGTGCAGCCGCAGCGCGATCCCGTTGCGCCGGTCGAAGCCAAGCTCCCGCGCGATGGCGAGGGTGGCGCAATCGACGAGGGGAATGAAGCCGGCATGCACGTCGGGCAGGCGGCCCGAACCGTTGCCTTTCCTTGATTTCATTTCCATCCCGTCCTCCACCCGCTCATGCCAGAAGATCAGCCGCCGTTACGATGCTCTGGGCGATATCGGATATGCGCTTGCTTTCCTGCATGGCTGTCGTGCGCAACAGGGCATAGGCTTCTTCCTCGCTGATCTGACGCGTTTTCATGAGGATGGCCTTGGCTTTATCCACCACCTTGCGACGCTCAAGCGCGGACTTCGCTTCTTCCAGCTCGGAGCGCAGCTTGGCAAAGGCGTTGAAGCGCGACATGGTCAGCTCGAGGATCGGCAGCACCCGTTCCTTCTTCAGGCCATCCACGATGTAGGCGGATACGCCGGCCTCGACGGAGGCCTCGATGGAATGCCCGTCGGAATGGTCCACGAACATGGCGATGGGCCGCTTGATCATGCGGGACACCTGGAACATCTGTTCCAGAACGTCCCGGCTGGGATTTTCCAGGTCGATGATGATGACGTCGGGGTCGAGGCTGTAGATCTTGTTCACCAGCCCCGTGGTGCGGTCGAGGATGGTGACGTCCGGCTGGCCGGCCTCGCGCAATCCCTCATCCAGAATAGCCGCGCGGATTGGGTTCTCGTCGATGACGAGGATCTTGAGCGTCGGAATTTTGGTACGCCCCATGCGGAGGTGCCTTTTTTGGTGCGTCGCACAATAGTATGCCGCAGCGCAACAATCCAGACAAGCTCTCACTTCTGGCGGCCACAGCGCGATTGGTTTCGCGCAGCGCCAGACAATTTGCCCCGCAATGGTTGTTTGTGACCTTGGAGCTGCGGGATTGGATTTGAGCAATTGGCTTGTCGAAGCAATGGCACATGGCCCGTTCAGTCCGGGCATCATCTTTGCTCGCATTTCATTTCTGGAGCCGCCGCTTTGCGGGCGTCCTTTGGACACGGGCGTGGATGCAGCTCGGCCCGGCTGGCGTCTGCAGGGCAGAGGAGGGGCGTCAGGTCCGGCCTGCGAAGCAGCTCGCGGATGACCTTGTGTTGCGCATTGGCAGTCGCTGCCGGCGGCGGTTCGCCGTTCCACGGATCAGCATGCGCGCCGGCTCCTCGAAGGCGACCTTCCGCCGAGACCCGGCTGCGGGCTGGGGCCGGCAGCGAAAAGCCGGCGCTGGGGTGCCCTGGGGCCGCTCGGGCTTGACCACGACCAGGTCTGTCAGGCGCCAGGCGTTGGCACCTCGCCGCACCGTTCAGTGGAATTCATAGCCCCGTGCTATGGCCGATTTGATAGACTCCACTGGTTTGGCACGTCGGACTGACTGATCCCGCGAGGCGATATGGCTGCGTTCAACAATGACCCGTCCTCCCTCGAGGAAGCGTTCGACCGGGCGAACTCCGCTGAAGTGCCGCTTTCGGAAAAGCTGGCGGCTTACACGGGCTCACACCGCAGGTTGAGCCCCCAGGTCGCTGCGGCCTACGACAGTCTGGTTGCCAGGCTCGTCGAGGCAAAGGCCGGGCGCACCGGTCCGAAGGTGGGCGAGCTGATGCCGGCCTTTGCGCTGCCGGACGAATGCGGTCATCTAACAAGCTTGCCACAGCTTCTCGCCGGCGGCCCCGCCGTCGTCAGCTTCAACCGGGGCCACTGGTGCGGATTCTGCCGGCTTGAACTTCGCGCCATGGCCGACGTGGAATCCCAGCTCGCTGCCCTTGGCGCGCGCATTGTTTCTATTGTCCCGACACGGGCCCCCTTCGCGCGGCAGCTCAAGCAGGACAGCGCGTTGCCATTCACCATACTCACCGACTCCGACTGCGGCTACGCCATGTCGCTCGGACTGACTGTTTCGGTCGGCAGGGAACTGCTCGAACTCTACGAGAAGCGCGGAATCCGGCTTGGCGAGTTCCAGGACAATGGCGGCTGGCTGCTGCCGATCCCAGCCACCTTTGTCGTCGCTCGAAACGGCACCATCCTCGCCCGCTTCATAGATCCCGATTTCCGCAAGCGTATGGATATCGAAGAGATAGTCGCCGCGGTGCGGATGCAAGCCGCCGCCTGAAGAGCACTGCCCACATCGCGAGCTAATCTGAGAGTTGGTACGAATTTGCCTCTGGCGCCCTAGACGACATTTCCGCCAGTCAGCAGCCTGGCGCGGGTCATGCCGCAATGCAACCGCAAGCGAAGCCAGTCTTCCCAAAGGGCCTTCAGGATCGCCCGGGCATTGACAGCGGCATCCGCTTGCTCGATTGGGCGCGCGCGCACTGTCCGCCGGTCGCAGCATTCGCTCGCTTGCATGAAAATGCTCATGATAGCCTCCCGTCGGCCAGTGTTCCCAATGACAGGAAGCTATCCGCACCTGAGGCCTCGTTCCAATATCGCCGCGCGATGGTTTCCATAGCCGCGCGCAATGGAAGATTGATGCGGGTCTAGGCGGCGGTCCTCGACATGGACCCGGGGCCGGCGGCGGACCAGTCCGCGCCTCGCAGCAGTTTCAGCAGCAGGCTGCCGGCGGGCGAACGTTGTCGTCCCGAGACCGAATAGGCATGAACCGTGCGCCGCATTTCCACACCGCGCAGTCGTATCGCCCGCAAGTCGTTGGCCGCCACGAAACTCTCCGGCAGGATCGCCACGCCCATGTTGGCCTGCAGCAATTCCAGCAGGTCGTGCTCCGACACCACGCGGTGGGCGTCCCAGTTATCGATATCCGCCTCTTCGAGAATGGCCGCAAGTCTCTCCCCCTGCTCGCAATAGGGCCGGGAGAAGATTGTCTCGCCCGCAAGGTCCTTCAGTTCCACTTCGTTGCGGCGCGCCAGCGCCCGGTCCTTGTGGGCAACCAGGGTGAAGTCTTCCTCGAACAGCGGCCACTT
>JAYZVT010000200.1:0-5716 GCA_036155355.1 Pseudomonadota bacterium | reverse complement strand
CGCACGGTGCTGGAGGCGCTGGCGACGGGGCGTGCCGTCGTCACCACCGACACGCGCGGCTGCCGGGAGACGGTACGGCCCCGTGAAAACGGCTTCCTGGTCCCCGTCGGCGACCCTGCCGGGCTGGCGAAGGCCATGCTGGAATTCCTGAAGCGGCCAGACCTGATCGCGTCGATGGCCGATAAAAGCCGGCAGATAGCGGAGGAAGAATTCGACGTCCGCAAGGTCAATCTTGCAATGATCGAGGCGCTGGGCCTCGACGACCATATCGGCGAGAGGTCCGCTTCATGACGGGCCGCCGTTCCACTCCTGCGTCTGTTGGGGTACAAATCGCGCCGTGGCCGAACCGGCCCCGACAGGCTTCGAGATGACAAGAGCCCGGACAATCCAAGCCCCTGCCCCACCTTCGGCGGCCAACGCGGAAGCCTGGCCCCATTTCGGGGAAGACGAAATTGAAGCCGTGGCGGAAGTGCTTCGCTCGGGCAAGGTGAACCAGTGGACCGGTGACCGGGTGAAGGCGTTCGAGGCGGCCATGGCTCGGCTGATCGGGGTCCCCCATGCCGTCGCCGTGGCCAATGGCACGCTGGGACTCGAACTGGCGCTGCGCGCATTGGGGATTGGTACAGGCGATGAGGTCATCGTCACCTCCCGCAGTTTCCTCGCCTCTGCCGGATGCGTGCGCACGGTTGGTGCGATTCCAGTCTTCGCGGACGTCGATGCAAACTCGCAGAACATCAGTGCCGCCACCGTAGCACCACTCATCACGTCGAAGACCAAAGCGATACTGCCCGTGCATCTGGCTGGCTGGCCGGTGGACATGCCGCCGCTGATGACCGTGGCGGCGGAGTATGATCTCGTTGTGATCGAGGACTGCGCACAGTCCATCGGCGCGGCGGCAGGTGGGACGATGACTGGGGCGCACGGTCATGCTGCTGTATTCTCTTTCTGCCAGGACAAGATCGTCACCACGGGCGGCGAAGGCGGCATGGTTCTGTTCCAGGACAGCAGCGCATGGCAGCGCGCCTGGGAATACAAGGACCACGGCAAGAGCTGGAGCCGGATGCAGGAAAAGCCGCAGGGTCCAGGCTTCCGCTATGTGCATGGCGGACCGGGAAGCAACTGGCGGCTGACGGAAATGCAGGCCGCCATCGGCCTCGTCCAGCTGACCAAGCTGGAGCGGTGGATCGGCGCCCGATCCCGCAATGCCGGCATCTGGCGCGCGGCGCTGGCGGGGAGCTCATTGCTGCGCATTCCCGAGCCTGCCGCGGACATCCGGCACGCCTGGTACAAGTTCTATTGCTTCCTGCGCCCGGAAACGCTGAGGGCGGGCACCAGCCGCGATGACGTGCTCAGGGCCCTCATTGCCGGTGGTGTGAAGACCTTCTCAGGCAGCTGTCCGGAAATCTATCGCGAGGAGGCCTTCGCGGACATGACAGTGGAGCCGCGCCCTGTCGCCTGCCAGCTGGGCGAGACCAGCCTCATGTTCGAGATCCATCCCACGCTTGATCCCGACGGGCTACGAAGCAAGGCGCAGGCCGCACGTCGCATCATCGACAGTTTTTCCCGCTGAGCAGCCGCGGCGGTCATGTAATCGCCTTGCCCATCAGCTTGTCCGGAAGCCAGGTGGCGATCTCGGGGAAGATGCACAGGATAACGATAGCCAGCGCCATGCAGAGGGTATAGGGCAGCGCGCCCTTCAGCACCGTCTGCAGCGGGACATCGGGCGCGATGCCGTTGATGACATAGAGATTGAGTCCGACCGGCGGCGTAATCAGGCCGATCTCCATGTTGATGGTCAGGATGACGCCGAACCACACGGGATCAAAGCCGGCCGCCGTTATGATCGGCAGCAGGATTGGGGCCGTCATCAGGATCACTGCAGCAGGCGGAATGAAAAAGCCCGCCACCAGCAGGAACAGATTGATGAACAGCATCAGCCACCAGCGATTAACGTCCAGCTCGGCGATCGCCTGTGCCAACGACTGCGTCAGGTAGAGCGACGACAGCATGTAACCGAACAGGACCGATGCCGCGATGATCATGAGGATCATGATCGACTCGCGCGTGGTGTCACGCAGGATGTGGACCCAATCGCCCGGATTCCACATGCGGTAGATGAGGATGGCGAGGACGACGCAGAGTGCGGCGCCGACGCCGGCGGCCTCCGATGGCGTAGCGACGCCGCCATACAGCACATAGACGACGCCTCCGACGATAAACAGGAAGGGAGCGACGCGCGGAATGGAGGAGAATTTCTCCTGCCAGGTGTAGCGAAAATCGGCAGCATGGGAACGAAAGCCGGCCCGCCACATGGCATAGAGCGTCCACAGGATGAACAATCCCGTGAGCAGCAGTCCTGGCAGAACGCCTGCAAGGAAAAGACGACCGATCGATGTCTCGGTGGCGATGCCATAGAGAATGAATGTGATCGACGGCGGGATCAGAATGCCGAGCGTGCCCCCGGAACAGATGGATCCGGTGGCAATCTCGTCGGGATAGCCGCGCTTGCGCATCTCCGGTATGCCCATCTTGCCGATAGCGGCACAGGTCGCGGGCGATGACCCGGACAGCGCGGAGAAGATAGCGCAGGCGCCAATATTGGAAATGGCAAGCCCACCCGGCAAGCGGTACAGCCAGCGGTCGAGGGCGACATAGAGGTCCTTGCCGGCCGGCGAGGAGCCGATGGCGGCGCCCATCATGATGAACATCGGAATGGAGACGAGGGTGAAATCATCGAGCGCCGCATAGAGGGTCTCGGCAACAACGTTGAGCGCCGTCGAGCCCTCGAAAATGAGAATGAATGCGAGTGCGACCGCGCCCAATCCAAAAGCCACCGGAATTCCCGACGACAGGATGACAATGGTGACGATGAGAATGATGAGGCCTTGTGTCAGCGGGCTCATGACACTTCCTTGTCGCGGATGCCGAAGGGTGGTTCGCGCCCAGCAATGACGCAATACAGCTCGACCATGTATTGCAGGGTGAGCAGACCAAGGCCGAACGGCATGGAGGAATAGGGAATCCACATGCGCGCGCGCCACATGGTGTCCGAGCGCCAGTTGTTGGCCCACGCCTCTCTGAACAGATGAAATGTGAGAATGGTCATTACCAGACAAAAGGCGATGCCGATGACGGAGGCAATGACCGCCAGCCAGAAGCGCGCCCGCGGCTTCAGGTAGATCGGCAGCACGTCCATGTTGACGTGACCGCGCGTCATCAGAACGAAGGGGGAGCCAATGAACGTGGCAGCGATCAGACTGTAAGTGACGAAGTCCGTCTGCCAGATGGTGTTTATGTTCATCACATAGCGCATGAAAACCATGTGACAAACGACGAAGACCGCAGAAGCGATCAGGACGCCGGCGGCGATCCCGCAGACCTGGGAAACGAATTTTACGGCGCGAATGAATGCGTCCATTGCACTGCCCTGCCCGATCAGAGAATGGAGACAAAGACAGCCGGCCGGCGATCGCTCGCCGGCCGGCTTCCGGTATCGGCTACTTCACGGCCAGCGCCGCGTCGATCAGCTTCTGTCCGTCGGAAACGTCCGCGGAGAATTGCTTGTAGGAGCTTTCCTTCGCGACCTTGATCCAGGCGTCGAATTCCTCCTTGGTCATGGTGACGACTTCAACGCCGTTCTTCTTGTAGGTCTCGACCATCTTGTCATCGAGAGCCTTGGACTCCTTGGCGAAGTATTCCTCGGACTTCTTGGCCGCCTTGAGCAGCGCATCCTGCTGATTCTTGTCCAGAGCGGCGAAGCTCTTCTTGGACATGAGCACCGGCTCATACATGAACCACAGGGCGTTGTCGCCCGGCGCGGTCAGGCATTTGAGTTGCTCGTAAAGACGGAAAGAGACGAAGCTGCCGGAACTGGTATCGGTGGCCTCCGCAACACCGGTCTGCAAGGCGTTGTAGACCTCATTGGAGGGGATTGAGACTATGTTGGCGCCAGCCTGCTGCCACATGGCGGCGAAAGTCGGTCCGGCGGAGCGCAGCTTCTTGCCCTTTATGTCTTCGGGCTTGCGGATGCAGCCCTCCTTGGAGCCGACGGCGCCGGCGAGCCAGGCGTCGGCGAGCACCATGACGCCTGCATCATCGATCTTCTTCTTGATCTCTTTCATGAATGGAGACGCATTCAGACGAGAAGCGCGGTCGTGATTGCCGACCAGGCCGGGCATCAGCGTTGCTCCGAATGCCGGCACCTTGCCGCTGGCATAGTCGAGCGGGAAGGCGGAGATGTCCAGCTGGCCGCTGACCATGGCGTTCCACTGTTCTTTCGGCTTGAATAGCGACGCGCCAGGGTGAACCTGCATGTCGAGGCCGACATTAGCGGCCTTCACTTCGCGGGCGATGATCTGAACCATCTCGTCGCGCACGTCGCCCTTGCCGCCGGGGAACTGGTGGGAAGCCTTGAGTGTCACGTCGGCCGCCAGGGCGGCAGGCGCGAAGGAAAAAGCAGCCGCCGCGAAGGGTATCGCGAGCAGGCCGCGCAAAAGCGTGTTGGTCATGTGGGGAGTTACCTCTATTGGGCGTTTCCAAGGCGCCGACGTTAGGGGCGGCGCGAGAATTCCGTCAAATGGATTCTTTATTCAAAGCTTCCACAACCTGTTTCATCAAGTAATTCATCAGGTTGCGCGGCGGCCGAAGGCGATTATGGCGGCCACGGGCACCACAAAGCCAATCACCACGGCGACCACCACCAGCAGCGGCAGGTCGGCATACTGGCCGCGATCGACAGAGAAGATCTGGTTCAGATATTTGGTCTGCAACTGTCCCGCGACAAGGGCCAGATTCATCAGCGACGCCATCAGCGCGAACCAGGTGGCGCGGCGGCCAGCGGGCGCATGAATGGCGATCAATGTGAGCATCGGGATCATGCTGAGCTGGGCAAAGGGGGAGGATGCGGCCGCATCGATCACAGCTATGGTGCGCGCGCCGAAGCCGAAGGTCTCCTCCGTCCACAAATCCGCACGGTAGACGAGCGCGATATTTGTCAGCGACAGGACGGTTATCAGCACCGTCAACCAGAGGAGCACGGTCGCCACCGGACGGCGAGTGATCGCGTCAGACAACAGCCAGGTGCCGGCGATCGCCAGCGCCGCCGCGATCTGTGCAAGCGTGCCGAAGAAGGCTTCGTCGAATCCCAGCACATCGATGGTGAACCAGCGATAGCCCTCTCCGACTCCAGGCGTCGAGCGAAAGGCGAAGATGATGAGTGCGGCAAAGAAAATCTTGCGCTTGGCTTCTGCCGGCATGTCGCCGACGACGCGGACGAGCAGCGCGCATACGACCGCCATGGAAATGGCGAAGATCAACTCCTGGCCGAGTGGAACGCCGTAAAGACCTATCACGGCAACGACGGCGCCGAATGCGAGGCCGCTGCCGACAATGCGCCAGTCGAGAGGCTTCACCGGCACGGGGGCGAGCCTGACCAGCATGGCACCGGTGGCAGAGATGACGGGGATTGCCAAGCCAATGAGAAAAACCGTCTCGTAGGAGTAGAATTTCGCCAGCAGACCGGACAGTCCCGCTACCGAGAAGATGCCGAAGGACAGAGCCAGACGGCCCAGCACCTGCACCATGCCAAGCTCGCGTTCGATGTCGGCTTTCGGTCTCCCGCTGCCGTCAGGATTCACGCGATCGACGACCTCGGTACTCATGGCGTCGGCGACCACGTCCTGGAGGACGACACCGATGATGATGAGCAATTGCGCGG
>JAYZVT010000199.1:0-7261 GCA_036155355.1 Pseudomonadota bacterium | reverse complement strand
TAGTCGTGCAAAAGGATTCCAGCCGTTACGTGCTGGTGCAGAAGGGACAGACCCGGCAGTCCTATGCGTGCGGATCGAAATGCGAGCCCGCGCTGGTGCCCGGCGACGCCGAACCCTACATGGAGCAACTCTCCAAGGGCTTGCGAAGCAAGTTCGGCGTGGTCCAGGCCGTGGTCGAGGGCGGACAGCCGCCGCAGTAATTCCGGCTATTTGCTGATCCGCAGATTGCTGAGGTCCTTGGCGATCTCGGTGAAAATCGTCGTCAGCTGCTCGTTGCTCGGCGAGTCGAAATACATCGCCACGGATGTGGCGCAGTCCCGCATCAGGTCCTTGATCGGTCCATCGGCCAACTGGAAAGTGATGGTGTAAAGGCGAACGCCCTCATCCTTGATGTTCGTGCACAAGGTCGAGGTCTTGTTGTTCAGCACCGTCGTCGCCTGGCTGCCATTGGTGGCGCCCAGATGTCCGGACTGGGCGAAGCCGTAAGCGTTGTAGTAGGAACGGTTGTGATTGCTCAGACCACCGCCAACGTCGTTGGTGCCGTCGGTAAGAAGCACGATTGCCTTGATGACGTTGGTGTCGTTGTAGGCGACGCCCTGAGTGTAGGGCGGCGTCGGCGAAATTACACGCCAGCCCCATGCCAGTCCGGCGGGGATAACCGTGCTGCCGGCGGCATTCATCGCGTTGATTCCAGACTCGACAGTGCCGCGGACCGAAGTCAGCGGCGTTACCGGCGTGGTGGGACAGTTGAATTCCGGTCCGCTACCGCCCGAAACACTGAGATTGTTGTACTTGCCGACGTAGCGCTGGCGCGCATTGTAGTCATAAAAGCTGCCGCTGTAGCCTGTGTCCGATGCATAGCGGTTTGCATAGGCATTGAAGTCTGGTTCGTCGGGCGCGAAATAGGGTGCCCAGAGCGTGTTAGGCAGATTGATGTCGGGCGCCGCATCGGTCGTGTCGTAAGCGCTGGAGCGCGCGCGCACGCAACCATTCCAGTCCCTGTTGGTGATCTGGTTGTAAAGAGTCAGCACGTTGACGCCGGCCTGGAAATCCTCGGATGCAATGGCAGATTGCGCGTTCACGTCGATCCAGCCGGAACCGAGTTTGTCCGCACCGACATTCACGGTGGCGG
The DNA here is from genome assembly GCA_036155355.1 of Pseudomonadota bacterium. GTDB lineage: Bacteria > Pseudomonadota > Alphaproteobacteria > Rhizobiales > Methyloligellaceae > JAYZVT01. Next base: position 6,129 of record JAYZVT010000199.1, on the reverse strand, counting down.
CGAAGGGGACCAGCCCGATCTTGATTTCGCCGTTGGCGGAGTTGTTGACCTGGTCGAAGAGAATGCCGGTCAGCGTGTTGGATGCGCTCTTGAGCGCGTCGATCTTGCCGTTCCAGCTCATCGAGCCGGTATTGTCGAGCACCATGACCAACTCGATGTGCTTTTGCTTGTACGTGACCTCCGAATAGGCATCGACAGGCATGGTGGAGATTCCAGCCATCTGCAACAGCGTCGTCGGAACGATGCCCGTCGCTGAAAGCTGGATTAGCTTATCTGCCTTGACCACCGTGATGCTTGAGGGCTTGCCTTCCGCGCCATTCGGGAAGTTCGCATCGAAATAGAACTGCACCCTCTCCTCGATCTCCGCCTCGGTCAGATCGGGAGAAGACGCGGCGGCGAGCGCGGCCGCGTCCAATGCGCGCCCCAGGCGCTCCTTGGCCGCGAGAGCGCGTCCGTAGTCGATGGCCAGGCCTCCCATCATCACCAGCGGGATGAGGCTGAGGCCGAAGATGATCGCGGTAACGCCGCGGCTGTCGCGGGAGAAGCGCCGGAGCAAGCCGTCCGGTGCAAATTCGAGAGTGAGCATGTCGCGCACCTGTTCCAGAATTGCAGGCGCCGGCCGGGCGCCAGCGGTGGTCCGCCAAGGGGATGAAATATCGGCCCTCGGCCGATAAGAAAGCCGGAATCCGGATCTCGGAAATTGCCTAAAATTTGAAATAAATCAGTTCTTTACCAATTTGTTACTGATGCGCAGTGCTGCACTGATTCTTAACCGCGACCGCCTCTAATGCGCGGTGGATGTTGCAATGCGCCCGCGCGGCGGCGGGCAGCGCAGCAGTGGAGCAACACATGCAGCACGGATGCAGCGCAATAACCGGGCAGAAGCCGAGATCAGCCCAATCGGGACTGCTCGCAAGGCTGAGCCGGGACCGCGCGGGTTCCTCAGCCATCGAATTCGGATTGGTCGCGGCGCCCTTCTTCGCCTTGCTTATGGCTATCATCGAAGTGACGCTCGTGTTCTTCGGCGGCTTTACGCTGGAGAATGCGGTGGACCGCGCCGGGCGACTGATCCGCACCGGCCAGGCACAGACCCAGGGCTTCAACCAGCAGCAATTCAAGGACACGGTCTGCGCGCAGGTCTATGCACTGTTCGACTGTGCTGCCCAGCTCAAGGTGGAGGTGCTTCGCTTTCCCACCTTCAACGGCATCAATCTGCCCAGCCCAACCGACGGCTCGGGCAACCTGAAGAATGACTTCGGCTACGACCCGGGCAATGGCGGCGACGTGGTTGTGGTCCGTGTCTTCTACGAGTGGAGCCTGATCGCCAACCTTCCTGGCGCCGGACTTGGAAACATGCCGAACGGCAGCCGGCTTCTCGTTGCGACGACGACCTTCCGCAACGAACCCTTCGACAACTGAGGACGACGAGCCATGCGTGCCCTCCAGATGATGACCGGTCTGAGCAACCTCCTGTCACGCGCTTTGCATGACCAGAAGGGCGTCAGCGCGATCGAGTTCGCAATGGTCCTTCCGGTGATGGTCGCACTCTATGTCGGGTCCGTCGAACTGAGCCACACGCTGACCATCGACCGTAGGGTGACGGCAGTGGCCAGCGCCACCGCCGACCTGATTGCCCAGTCGGAGCAGGTGAGCACGGGCGACCTCAACGACATCTTCGAGGCCGCCTCGTCGATCATGACGCCCTACTCCGCGACGCCGATCAAGATCAAGGCGACGAGCGTCGTCGCCGATCAGAACAACAACACGAAGGTGGAATGGAGCGCTGCGCTGCACGATACGCCCTATGCGCCGAATACGAGCTTCCCGCTGCCCGAGGGCCTGACGCAGCCCTTTACGAGCGTCATCGTCGCGGAGGTGAGCTACACCTACACCCCGCCCATCGGCGAGAACATGACCGGCGGGATCACCCTGACGGACAAGTTCTATCTCAGGCCGCGCCGCAGCCTCACGGTCGCCAAGACCAACTGATCGCGGATACCCGAGGCATCCGCCCGCCTCCCCCAGCAGAACTACCAACCTTTTTGCGCCTGCCTCGCCCGCCGGGAAACTCTGTTTTTCGGGAATCGGTGCAGCGAACTTGCCTGTTGCCCCATTGCCGGCTTCAACCCGATGCTAAAGTGGGATGAACGACAAGGCTGGATACAGCAGGCAGGGAGGACGGGAATGGCGCGCTGGGTGCGTTTCGACAACAAGGGCAAAGTAGGATTCGGCACGCTCGACGGCGAGATGATCTCCGTCCATGAGGGCGATATGTTCAGCGGGGCCAAGGCCAAGGGCGAGACCATGTCGCTGTCCTCGGTCAAGCTGCTGACGCCGTGCGAACCATCCAAGATGGTCTGCCTGTGGAACAACTTTCGAGCCATGACCGCGAAGATGGGCGGCGAAATACCCGAGGAGCCGCTGTGGTTCCTGAAGGCGCCGAGTTCCTATCTCGGACCGGAGGGAGTCATCCGCAAGCCGAAATCCTATGACGGGCCGGTGGTCTATGAAGGTGAGATCGGCATCGTCATCGGCAAGCGCTGCAGCGAAGTGCCGGAAGCCAAGATCGGTGACTACATCTTCGGCTACACCTGCATCAACGACGTCACCGCCGGCAAACTCATCTCCAAGGACAAGACCTTCGCGCAGTGGACACGCTCAAAAAGCTACGACACATTCGGCGTCTTCGGTCCGGCGATCGCCACTGGCATCGATCCGATGAAACTGACGATCAGGACCGTCCTCAATGGCGAGGAGCGACAGAATTATCCCGTAAACGACATGACTTTTCCGCCGCACAAGCTCACCAGCCTGATCTCGCATGACGTGACGCTGATGCCGGGCGACATCATCGCCTGCGGAACATCCATCGGAGTGGGCTCAATGAAGGAACCCAAGAACGACGTCCAGATCATCATCGATGGCATAGGAACGCTGCATAACACATTCGTCCAGTAGCAAAACGCTGAGGCCGGTGGCGGTGGGAGCCGCCGGCCGGACGGCCGCGAGAAGCCGTCTCCATCAAAGGAGAGAGGAAACGCAAATGAAGATTTGTGTCATCGGCGCTGGTGCAATCGGCGGACTCATGGCCGCGAAACTGGCGCTCGCTGGAAATGATGTAACTGTCATCGACCAGGGCGCGCATCTGGACGCCATCAGGAAGAACGGCCTGAAGCTGATCTGGGAAGACGGAAGCGAGCATGTCGCCAAGGTCAAGGCGACAGACGAACTTTCCAGCGCAGGCAAGCAGGATCTGGTCATACTGGCGGTGAAAGCGCACTTCCTCGACCAGGTAGCCAGGCAGTCAGAGTCCCTGATGGGACCCGACACGGTAATCATGACAGTGCAGAACGGTCTGCCGTGGTGGTACTTCCACAAGCTCGGCGGCAAGCACGACGGGAAGCGGCTCGAGTCCCTCGATCCCACCGGCATCCTCGGCAAGCATATCGACGGTGACCGCATCATCGGCTGCGTGGTCTATCCAGCCGCCGGCGTCACCGAACCGGGCGTCATCCATCATGTGGAGGGCGACCGCTTTCCGATCGGCGAGCTAGATGGGAAGGAGACCGACAGGGTCAAGAAGCTCTACGACCTGCTGGTCGCGGCCGGCTTCCGTTCGCGCATTCTCGACGATATTCGTTCCGAGATATGGCTGAAGGCCTGGGGCAATCTTTCCTTCAATCCAATAAGCGCGCTGACGCATGCGACGCTGGTGGACATCTGCCAGTTTCCGGAGACGCGCCAGCTCGCGGCGGACATGATGAGAGAAGCTCAGGAGATCGCCGAGGCGCTCGGCATCACCTTCCGCCATACCATCGAGAAGCGAATCGAGGGCGCTGAGGGCGTGGGCGCGCACAAGACCTCGATGCTGCAGGACGTGGAGGCGGGCCGCTCGCTGGAAACCGAGGCCCTGATCGGATCGATCCTGGAGATGGGCAAGATGGTCGACAAACCCGCCCCCTCGATCAGGGCGGTCTATGCCTGCGTCAAACTGCTGAACAAGGTGATGCTGCTGGAAGGCGGCGGCGTGAAGGTGGACAAGCCAAAGGGCGCGAAAGCCAAGGCGGCCTGACTCGCCTGGCCCGCCTCCCGGAGGGACGACAGAAACGAAAAGGGCGGCCGCGATTACTCGCGGCCGCCTTTGTTTTCCAGCCCGCCCCGTTACTGGACCAGATAGGGGTAGTTCGCCGCGACGATGGCGACGAGCATGAGGGCGACAAGCGAGAAATTGGTCATTGGCGTCTCCATAGCATCAGCGTTGCACCGAAGATGGTCGTTGACGCTCGTTAATTCAAACGATATTAATTTTTCATCTAATTAAGTTTTTCTAACTTTATGAACATCACCAGCCTGCGCACCCTGGTTTCCATTGCCGATTTTAGCAGCTTTGCCGTCGCCGCGCGGCGGCTGCACCTGACGCCCGCCGCCGTGAGCCAGCAGATGAGGGCGATGGAGTCCGAGTTGCAGACGGCGCTTTTCGACAGGACGACCCGGCCGCCGCGCCTGACGGCGCACGGCCAGCACGTGGCCCAGCAGGCGCGGGAGCTGCTGCAAGGCTTCGACGCCTTCGTGGATGGGGCCAAAGCCTCCGGCGAGATTGCCGGCAGGCTGACGCTTGGATGCATAGCCGGTATTTCCAGCGACCTGATCCCGCGGGCGCTCGCCAACCTGCGCGAACGCTATCCGAGGCTGCAAATCCGGATGGAGGAAGGACAGTCGGGCCCGCTGATCGAGCAGGTGCGCCGCAGGGAACTGGACGCGGCGGTGGTCACGCAACCCCTCCTGCCGGAACCCGAACTGGAGGCGCTTTTCATCAACCGTGAGGCCCTCGTCGTCGTAGTCCATCCAGACTCCAGTGTCAGGGGCTGGCGCGAGGCGCTGTCGTCGCTGCCGCTGCTGCGGCTCAACCGGACGTCGGGCATGGGCACGCTGATCGACCACGAGATCAGGCGGGCGGGTCTGGTGGTGGATGACGCCATGGAGCTGGATTCCTCCGAAGCCGTGCTGTCCATGGCCGAGGCGGGTCTTGGCGTGGGCGTCATCCAGGCGGGACGGCTCAAGCTGGCGCGACCTAGAGCAATTCGCACATTCGCGTTCGGCGATCCGCCGGTGTACCGCAACGTGGTGCTGATGGAGCGTCTCAACAACCAGCGCTCCGACCTGTCGCAGGTGCTATATCTCGAACTCAAGCGGCTGACCGGAAGCGGCAAGGAGCCGCCGGAAAAGAAATCCGGGCGGGATGCCCGGGCGGACAAGTGATAGGACTAACCTGACGACGATAGGATTTGTCGGGCTGGGCTCGATGGGGCTGCCGATGGCCAAGATTCTCGCGGCCAGAGGCTACAAGTTGCGCGGCTTCGACCTGCGCCCCGAGCCGGGCAATGCGCTGACCGCCGCCGGTGGCGCCGTCGCCGCGTCGGCGGCAGAAGCGGCCAAGAATGCAGACGTTCTGATCCTGATGGTGGTGAGCGCCGCGCAGGCGGACGCCGTCCTGTTTGGTGAGGGCGCGCTTTCCGCGCTTGCACCCGGCGGCACGGTGATCCTGATGGCGACCTGCGCTCCAAGGGCCGTCCAGGAGATGGCGTCGCGCGTAACCACGACCGGGCGGCGCTTTGTCGATGCGCCGGTTTCGGGGGGATCCAAGGGTGCGGAGACCGCGACGCTGACGATCATGGCGGCGGCGCCTGCGGAAACGATGGAGAGTGTAAGGCCCATCCTCGAGGCGCTTGGCGACAAGCTGTTCCATGTGGGTGAAATTCCCGGCCAGGGCGCAACGGTAAAAACCGTCAACCAGCTTCTGTGCGGCGTCCACATTGCTGCGGCGGCGGAGGCTTTCTCACTTGCCGCGAAAGTCGGCGTAGATCTCGGCATTCTGCTGAAGATACTCGGGGGATCGGCGGCATCGAGCTGGATGTTGCGGGACAGAGGCCCCCGGATGCTCGAGCGCCAACCCAGCGTGACCAGCAGCGTCGATATTTTCGTGAAGGACCTCGGGCTGGTGCTGGAGGCGGGTCGCGACAGCAAGGCGGCGCTACCCCTGGCGGCGGCCGCGCACCAGCTCTTTGTATCCACATCGGGACGGGGCGAGGGAGCAGCCGATGACAGTCAGGTCGTGCGCGCCTATCATCT
>JAYZVT010000198.1:0-3865 GCA_036155355.1 Pseudomonadota bacterium | reverse complement strand
CCGCCCTCGCCGGCATGGCGAAGGCAATCCGCTCACGAGCGGCTGAAATCCTCGCTGCCAACGCAAAGGATATTGCGGCGGCGCGCGAAGCCGAACGTCCCGCCGCCTTCATCGACCGGCTGACGCTCGACCCCGCACGCATCGAGGCTGTTGCCAGGGGCCTGGAGGAAATCGCCACGCTTGACGATGCGCTCGGCCATGTGATGGCGCGCTGGACGCGGCCGAATGGCCTCGTCATCGAGCGCATCCGCGTGCCGCTCGGCGTCATCGGCATCATCTATGAGAGCCGCCCCAACGTGACTGCCGACGCTGGCGGTCTGTGCCTCAAGTCCGGCAACGCCGTGATCCTGCGTGGCGGCTCCGAAAGCCATGAGTCGTCGCGCGCCATCCATGCCTGCCTGGTGGATGGACTGAAATCCGCCGGCCTGCCCACTGACGCCATCCAGCTCGTGGACACGACGGACCGCGCCGCCGTTGGCGAGATGCTCAAGGGTCTGGGCGGCACGCTCGACGTGATCGTCCCGCGTGGCGGCAAAAGTCTGGTCGCGCGCGTGCAATCCGAGGCGCGCGTGCCGGTCTTCGCCCATCTGGAAGGCATCTGCCACGTCTACATCCACGCGGCGGCCGATCCTGCAATGGCGCGGGACATTGTGGTCAATGCCAAGATGCGCCGCACCGGCGTCTGCGGCGCAGCGGAGGCGCTGCTCGTGGACAAGGCCTGCGCCGATAGCCAGCTCCCTGGCCTGGTGAGGTCCCTGCTGGACGCTGGCTGCGAAATCCGCGGCGATGCGGCGATACAGAAAGCGGACAAGCGGGTCAGGCCTGCCGCCGCCGAAGACTGGGGCAAGGAGTTTCTGGACGCCATCATTGCCGTGAAGGTGGTCAGTGGCATCAACGAAGCCATCGCGCATATTGCGAAATACGGCTCCCAACATACCGATGCGATTGTCACCGCGGACCCGAATGCGGCTGAAAAGTTTCTTACCGAGGTGGACAGCGCCATCGTCCTGCACAATGCTTCCACCCAGTTCGCCGACGGCGGCGAGTTCGGCATGGGCGCCGAGATCGGCATCGCCACGGGAAAGATGCACGCGCGTGGTCCGGTCGGCGTCGAACAGTTGACCAGCTTCAAATATGTGGTCCGTGGCACCGGACAGACACGGCCCGTATAACCAGGGATGGCAGCCTTGAGCAGGAAACCCACGAAAGCGACCCGCAAATCTAGAACATCGAAGCCAAAGGCAAAGAAGAAGCCTGCAAAGGCAAGAAAGGCCGCGAAGAAGCCGGCTACGTCCCCGGCAAGAAAACAAGCTGCAAAGGCTGCCGCAAGCCGGGGTAAGGGGAAGGCCAGGGCAAAAGCGCCGGCAAAAGGCAAGGCCAGGTCCGCCGGCAAGTCCAGGTCAAAGCCCTCGGTCGGCAAGAAGAAGACATCCGCTGTTCGCAAGTCCACCGCCAAGAAGCCAGCCAGGACCAAGGCGCCGAAGCGCACGAAAGCGGCCAGGCCCAAAGCCGCCGCCAAGGTCAAGACACCGGCCAAGGCCAAGACACCGGCCAAGGGGAGGACCGCCGCGAAGCCAAAGGTGGCTCCCAGGGCCGCTCCGAAACCCGGCGCGCCGAAGCAATCCAAGACAACGGCCAAGGGCGGACGTACCCCAGTGTTCCACACGGGACCGAGCCGGTTTCCCCAACCGCCCGCTGCATCGCGTGGCATGACCATCGGCCTGCTGGGTGGGTCCTTCAACCCCGCCCACGAAGGCCATCTGCATATCAGCCTCGAAGCGATCAAGCGCCTCGAACTTGACCGCGTGTGGTGGCTGGTGACGCCCGGCAACCCTCTGAAACCCAAGGGGGGCCTGAAGCCATTGGCCCAGCGGCTTGAGGCGGCGCAAAAGCTCGCCCGGCACCCACGCATCGAGGCGACAGGCTTCGAGGAGCACCTGCCCGACGCCTACACCGTCCACACGCTGGAATTTCTTGTATCCCGGTATCCAGGCGTTCGCTTCATCTGGCTGATGGGCGCCGACAATATGGTGCAACTGCACAGGTGGAAGGACTGGCGCACCATCATGTCGAACGTGGCCGTGGCCGTCCTCGACCGCCCCGGCTACCGGCTGCAGGCAGCCGCCTCCCCCGCCGCCCTCACCTTCGCCCGCGACCGGGTGGACGAATCTGATGCCAGCGGACTGTGGAGAATGCACCCTCCGGCCTGGACGATCCTGACCATTCCTTTGACTCGGGCGTCGTCCACGGCATTGCGTCGCAAGGCCGCCTGAGGACTGCGCCACCGCAACATCTGGACGGTTGAAATCGCCAGACTCCAAGGGCTATGCTCGATTCTGCCGGTGCAGGATGCCCGGCAACGCATAGGCGGCCCTGTTCGGGGGACGTCGGCGAGGTCGAAACCGGCTCAACGCGGCCAGAAGCGAAGCAGAGGAAACCCGCCAGCACATGCAAATCCCAAATGGGTCCGCCATGAAAGGCGGTTCTCGCATCGATCAGCCGTCCGCGGACGGCGGCTCGGCGAATCTGTTGAGTTCGGTCCTCGACATTCTCGACGACGCCAAGGCGGAGGATGTCGTGACCATCGGCCTGAGGGGCAAATCCTCAATCGGGGACCACATGGTGGTCGCATCGGGTCGCTCCCAGCGCCATGTCGGCGCCATCGCCGACCAGCTTTCCAAGAAGCTGAAGGACGCCGGCTTCGGCAAGACACGCATCGAGGGTATGCCCAATTGCGACTGGGTGCTTTTGGATGCCGGCGACGTGATCGTGCATGTGTTTCGCCCCGAAGTACGCAGTTTCTACAATCTCGAAAAGATGTGGTCCGCCGACCCGCCCGGTGACGCGGTCGCCCTTTAGCCGCGGAACCTGATTGCTCCCGCCGCGACGCCCGGCCCGCCACATCGGAATTTGCCATGCGCCTGACAATCGCAGCTGTTGGCAAACTCAAGGCGGGACCGGAGCGCGAACTCTTCGAGCGATATGTGAAGCTCTGCAAGGCGGGCCTGTCCGTATCCTTGGGCCCGCTCGCCTTGATCGAGACGCCCGAATCCCGCCGCGGCTCCGCCCCGGAGCGGCGGCAGGAAGAGGCGGCGAACCTGTTGCGCAAGAGTCCCGCCGGTTCCTCGATCGTGGCGCTGGACGAAACGGGACGGCAGCAGGACAGCGTCGAATTTTCCCGGTTTCTGGCCGCACGGCGCGATGAGGGCCTGGGCGACCTCGTCTTTGCCATAGGCGGCGCCGACGGCCACGGCGAAGACCTGCTGCGCGCCGCAGTCCTGAAGCTGGCTCTCGGCCGAATGACATTGCCGCATGGGTTGGCGCGGATCATGCTGTCGGAGCAAATATATCGCGCGATAACGATTCTTTGCAGTCATCCGTATCATCGTGCATGACGCTTGTGCGGGCCGTGTCCTGGCCCTATTGGGAACAATGAACATCAGCCATCCCGCCACTGCGATGAAATGCGCGCCCGCGAAAGGCGCGGTGTCTGCGCTTTGCCGGTTAATGGCGTGTCTGGCGCTGATCCTCCCCCTGCCCGCAATCGGCCAGGAAGCCATGACGCCGGAAGAGGCGCGCCAGCAGCTCGATGAGAAGCGCGGCGAGCTGGCCGCCGCCCGCGAACGCGAACTGGAGCTGGCACGGGAACTTGAGTCTCTCGCCCGCGAGGAGTCTGAGTTGAAAGGCAAGCTCATTGGCGCCGCGCAGCGGGTGCAGGCCAGCGAGGCGCGCTTGTCCGCCATAGAAATTCGTCTCAACGGGCTCGAAACAGACCGTGCGGCTCTGCGCTCCTCGATCGACGACCGGCGCGAGAGCCTGGCCAAGCTGCTGGCCAGTATGCAGCGCATCGGCCACGAGCCGCCGC
>JAYZVT010000197.1:0-5556 GCA_036155355.1 Pseudomonadota bacterium | reverse complement strand
ATCAGCGGATTGAGGCTGTCGAACGAGCCCAGCACTGCAAGGGTGACGTATCCGCGCTTCGGGGCTTCCGGATTGGCATAGGGAAAATGCCCGAATCCGGGGGCATGTGCAGGTGTTCCGTGCATGGAAATGGCGGGAGCCGGATCCGCCCTGGCCGACAGGGCGGGGAAGCAGAGAATAAGGCACATAAGGGCTTTTGCAGCCCTGAAAGCCCCGCTATAGATGTTGCCCGGAAGACGCATGCGACTGATTAAGCACGGGACACGGCAATTGCAATGCTGCCGGACGGCGGGCTTTTTTGGAATTCCGACCGCGTTCGCGCGGGCATGCGTCACGGGAATGCCTCAATTGAATGTATTGAGGCATGCAAATTCGAAATTGCCGGCCGGGCATGGCGCGTGACGCCAGCCACAGCCGGGGGGATTGGATCAGGAAAGGTCTTAGAACAATGAAGCAGGTGTTGGCTGCGTTTTGCAGGAACCATTTGCACATCACTCTCGGCGTTGCGGCAATCGCGACCTGCGCGGTGGCTCTGTGGCAGCCTGGTCAAGCTCTGGCGCAGGCGACCAAGAAGGACGCTCCCGCCGCTGCGGGCAAGGGCGACCTGATGCCTGGCGTGCAGTGGTTCAAGATCTGCGATACCGTTCAATCGGTGAAGGCGGGCGTGGCGACAGACGTCAAGCTTTGCCGTACACATCTGCGCGCGCTGGACGCCACGACGGGCAATCTGCTTTCCTCGGTGACGATCGCAAAGGTCGAGGGCCGCGATAAGGAAATATTCGCTTTGACCGTACCGCTTGGCACCGCCATCAAGGCTGGCGTTCGCGTCAAGATCGACGATGATGACAAGCCGCTGGCGCTGGAATACACCCAGTGCAGTCCGCTCGGTTGCCAGGGCGAGATCGAATTGACGCCGGAATTCCTCGCCAAGATGAAGAAGGGCAAGGTGATGTTCGTGGCCGTGGTTGGCGCGGACGGAAAGGCGCTGGGCATTCCCATTCAGCTGGCCGGCTTCTCGAAGGCCTATGATGGCGAGCCGACCGACACGAAAGTCTTTGCCGAGGTGCAGAACGCCCGGCAGCAGGCGATCCTGGAGCGGCGCGCGGAATTGCAGAAGCGGGCCGCCGAAGAGCCGAAGAAGGCTCCGGCTCCTGCGGCAGCCGCACCGGCGCCTGCGGCGCCCGCGCCCGCGAAGAAGCGGCTCGAGTAGCCTGGACAGGCGTTTGTGGGCCTGCGGATTTTCTGTCGTTCGCGGGCCGGACTGTAATTTGCGCCGCCTGTGTCGCGGCGGGAGACCATCATGCATTCCAAATTGCCCATAGCCGCGCTGGCCCTGATGGCCGCGGCAAGCGTCATGTCACCCGTGCTGGCCCAGGAAAAGGGGCAGGTCAAGGAGCCGGCTCCCGCTGCGGACGGCGGTGTCGATACGGGCGGCATGCAAGGCATCTGGGCGAAGTTGTGCGGCAAGACGCCCAATCCGAAAAAGCCGAATGAAGCTGTCGAAGTGTGCGGCACCCAGTTCGAGATCTTCGGCAAGAATGCAGTTCCGGTAATGCTCGGGGCCATCGTCAAGGTGGAGGGCGAGGAACGCGAACTGTTCTCGGTGCGCGTGCCGCAGGGACCAAAGGGCATTGCGCTGCGCGGCGGTGTTGTCGCGACAATCGACAAGGAGAAGAGCATTCAGCTCGTCTACTCGTCCTGCTTTATCGACAGTTGCGTGGGCGAGGCTCCCGCGACCCCGGAACTGATCGAGAGCTTCAAGAAGGGCAGCACCATCTCCATCAGCTTTTTCGACGTCGAAGGGCGCAGGCTGACGCTGCCGGTGTCGCTGGAAGGGTTCTCGATTGCCTATCAGGGCAAGGGCATCGACCTGAAGAAATATGCGGACCTGAGGAAGAAATATATCGACGAGGTCCGCAAGTCGGAAGAGGCGGCCAATCCCAAGGCCGCAGAACCGGCGCCTGCCAACAAGAAGAAGTAGGACCCGAGTCGCGGTTCGTTGGCCTACGGGTCAGTTGACGCGCATGCCGCGCGAACGATAGCTGCCGTCCTTGATCCGGTCGAATGTTTCCGGGATCCGGGGATGGCGGCGCGGATCGCCGGAATTGTCCGGCTCCAGATTCTGCTCCGAGACATAGGCCACATATTCCGTTTCGGCGTTTTCCGCATACAGGTGATAGTACGGCTGGTCCTTGCGCGGCCTGATTTCCGCAGGGATCGACATCCACCACTCCTCGGTGTTGTTGAACACCGGATCGACATCGAAAATGACGCCGCGAAACGGGTAAAAGCGATGCTTGACCACATCGCCAATACTGAATTTTGCCTTGGCCAGCTTCTTCATGGAAGAATGTCTTAAAGCAGTTTCTGCATGCTGCAGTGCAGTTATCCCGCCATAGAGGCAAGGCTGTCAATCCGGCGAGGCCGTTGATGCACTGTTTTACAGGCCATATTTCCGGGCCAGCGCGGGGTCGCGCGCCGCTACCAGCCTTGCCAGGTCGACAATGACGCGCGCCTGTTTCCAGGTGGCGTCGTCCTGCATCTTGCCGTCGATCATCACCGCGCCGGTGCCATCGGGCATGGCGTCGATGATCCTGCGGGCGAAAGTGACCTCCTCGGGGTCGGGGCTGAAAACCGACTTGGCGATGTCGATCTGGGAGGGATGCAACGACCATGCGCCGACGCAGCCCTGGAGGAAGGCGTTGCGGAACTGCGCCTCGCAGGCTTTGGGATCAGAGAAATCGCCGAAGGGGCCGTAGAATGGCTTGATGCCGTTGGACATGCAGGCATCGACCATGCGGGCGATGGTGTAGTGCCAGAGGTCCTGCTGGAAGAAGGCGCGCTTGCCCGAGCCGGCATCGTCGGCCAGCACGCCATATGCGGGGTGTCCGCCGCCGACGCGGGTGGTCTTCATGCCACGCGACGCGGCCAGATCGGCCGGACCCAGGCTCATGCCGTGCATGCGCGGACTCGATGCGGCGATAGCTTCCACATTCTTTACGCCCTCGGCGGTCTCAAGAATGGCGTGAATGAGTATGGGCCGCTTGATGGAATGGCGCGACTCAAGCTGCGCCAGCAGCTGGTCGAGATAGTGAATGTCCCAGGGTCCGTTCACCTTCGGCAACATCACCACGTCGAGCTTGGCGCCGGCAGAGCCCACAATCTCGGTCACGTCGTCGAGTGCCCAGGGGCTGTCGAGCGGATTGATGCGGGTCCACAGGCCGGTGGCGCCGAAGTCATGCGCCTTGGCCATCTCGATGAAGCCCGCGCGCGCAGCTTCCTTGGCGTTGGCGGGGATCGCGTCCTCCAGGTTGCCGAGAATGACATCGACCTGTCCGATAAGGGCGGGGACCTTCGCGCGCAATTTTTCCATGTGCGGCGGCATGAAATGGATCATGCGCTCGAGGCGCACGGGAAGTTCGCGCAACGGCGCGGGCGCGCCGATGGCGAGCGGCGCGTAAAATTTGGACGGGTTCCTGGCGCTGTCGGACATTTCGGTCCCTGTTCAGGTGCTGGCCACAATCACGAGAAGCGGCGGTTGGTCCACATCCACTGTTCCGGCGTTTCCCTGATCCAGTCTTCGAACTGCTTTTGTATCGCGGAGGTGATCGAAACGATATCGGCATCTGTGTCCGATGTGCGCGGTACCTTCAGCTCCTTTACGGTGACGCGGAAGCGCGACCGGCGCCCATCGCGCAGGCAGCGGCCCACCCACAGCCGCGATCCGGCGCGGCGCGCCAGCATGGCGGGAAAGGGCGCGGATTTGGCCTGACGGCCGAAAAATGGCACCTCGATTCCCTTGCCGTCATAGAGATCGGCAAGGAAGGCGAGGCGGCCACCCTGTCGGGCGAAGTTGCCGAGCAAACGAGCGGTGTCAAAGCCGGCAGCGCGACCGCCGATACGACCCTTGGCGAACAGTCCGCCGGGATAGAGGCGCTTGCGCATGGTGCGAAGATAGGCGTCCACATAGGGATTCTTCACCAGACGGTAGACGGCGGCAGGCTGGCAATCGGAAAGCGCAAGCGGCCACATCGCCAGTTCCCAGTTGCCCATGTGCAGCGAGACCGCGATGACCGGGCCCATTTTGCCCTTGTAGCGACGGATGAAGAAATCGTCCTCGACGGCGATCCGTTCTGGCTGCTCGAGAATGCGGTCGATCTGCATCATCTCGACCATGACGCGGCCCATGTTGTCCCACATGGACATGGCAATGCGCTCTTTCTCCTCTCTTGGCATGTCGGGAAAGGCGATGTCGAGATTGGCAAGCGCCTTGGCGTGACGCCGGCCCCGCGGCGCGAAGAAACGCCAGAGCGCGGCGGATACTTCGGCCGACTTGTCGAGCGGCAAGGCGCGGAAAAAGCCGATGACAATGCGGAGTGCGAAATACTCCAGCCGGTATCGCAAATCGGTTAGGAATGACATCGGCGCGTGTCCCAGGGAGATCCAGCGGCAGGCGCCGCGGCAGCAGGTGTATTTTGAGGTCAGTTGCCAGTCAGCGGGCGCTAACGTCAAGGGTTCAATCGCCGCAACCGTCCGCATCAACGGGGCATGAGGGCGCATGAGTATGACACAGCCATTGTCCGGCATCACTGTACTGGATTTTTCCACTCTGCTGCCGGGGCCGCTGGCGGGGCTGATACTGGCGGAATCGGGCGCGCGGGTCATAAAGATCGAGGGACCAGCCGGCGATGGGATGACGGACCTCGGTCCGGACTGGAATGGAACGCCGGCACTCTACGCCTCGCTGAACTGCGGCAAGGAGCGCGTGACGCTGGACCTGAAGACGGCGGAGGGCAGGGAGAGGCTGGCGCCGTTGCTGGATGAAGCCGATGTGCTGCTGGAGCAATTCCGACCCGGCGTGATGACGCGGCTCGGGCTGGGATTCGAGCAACTGAAGATCTCCCATCCGTGTCTTATCTATTGCTCGATCACCGGCTATGGCCAAACCGGTCCGGGCGCGCAGCGGGCTGGCCACGATCTGAACTATATCGGCGACAGCGGCATCCTGATGCTGGCTCCGGGGGCGCCGTCAATTCCGCCGGTGCTGGCGGCGGATATCGCGGCGGGCACCTATCCGGCGGTCATGAATATCCTGCTGGCTCTGGTGCAACGCGAGCGCAATGGCGCAGGCGCACATCTCGACATATCGATGACGGAAAACATGTTCCCATTCGCCTTCTGGGCGTTGCCGGGGCTGCATGCGTCGGGTTTTCAGCCAAAGCCGGGAGGCGAGTGGATCACGGGAGGATCGCCCCGCTACCGGTCATATCAGACCAGCGATGGGGTGCTGGCCTGCGTAGCGGCACTGGAGCAGCGATTCTGGATCGCCTTCTGCGAGGCAATCGGACTGGAAGATCGCCTTGCTTCCGCCGATGCTGATCCGGGGATGGCGATCCGCTCCATCCAGGCGATCATCGGCGCACGGGACGCGGCGCATTGGCGAGGCGTTTTCGAGAAAGCGGACTGCTGCTGCACCGTCGCGCGAACGCTTGAAGAGGCTGTCGGAGACGCGCATTTCCACGCCAGGGGCGTATTCGATCATAAGCTCGGCAACGC
>JAYZVT010000196.1:0-4265 GCA_036155355.1 Pseudomonadota bacterium | reverse complement strand
CGCAGATTGCTCTCTCGACCGATGCCGGACTTTCCTACTATGAGAGCTTCGGTCTGAACTGGGAGCGCGCCGCGTTAATCAAGGCGCGCGCCATGGCTGGAGATATTCCCGCCGGCGAGGAATTCCTCGACCAGCTCGCCCCCTTCATCTGGCGGAAATATCTAGACTACGCCGCGATCGCCGACATCCACGCCATGAAGCGGCGCGTGCATCAGTTCAAGGGCCATGGTGAGATTGCCGTTGGCGGCCACAACATCAAGCTTGGCCGTGGTGGAATTCGCGAGATCGAGTTTATTGCCCAGACCCATCAACTCATCGCTGGCGGCAGGCAGGATGATCTGCGCTGCCGCGGCACCGTGGAGACGTTGGGCCGCCTGGAGACGCTTGGGTGGATCACCATGCAGGCACGCAGCGAGCTGACGGCTGCATATGAATTTCTGCGTATGGTTGAGCATCGCCTGCAGATGATCGGCGACGAGCAGACGCATAGCCTCCCGGAGGCCGGGCCGGACCTGGACAGGGTAGCCGTATTCAGTGGCTTCACCGCAACCAGGGACTTCGCCGATGTGCTGATCGGGCATCTGCGGCGGGTGCAGGCGCACTATGAAGGTCTGTTTGAGCGCATTCCACAACCTTCTGGCGCGGGTCGCGACATCGGTTTTCGCAGCGATGACGAAACGCCCGACAACGAGGAAGCGCTGAAGGCGCTCGGTTTCACCGATCCGGCCACCGTGGCGGCCGCGGTGTCCACCTGGCGCTCAGGACGCTACGCCGCGACGCGCAGCGAGCGCGCCCGCGAGCGTCTCACCGAATTCCTGCCGCACCTGCTTGAGGCGCTCGCGGCCACGTCCGATCCCGACGCGGCCCTGCTCGCCTTTGACCGTTTCCTCTCCGAATTGCCGGCGGGCGTTCAGCTGTTCTCGCTGTTGCGCGCAAATCCCAGCCTGTTGCGCCTCATTGCCGACATCATGGGCACCGCGCCGCGTCTGGCGCGCGTGCTGTCACGGCGCGCACGTGTCCTTGATGCGGTGCTGGACCCCGGCTTTTTTGGCGATCTCCCCGATGACAACGTGCTCAAAGAGCTGATCGAGTCTGATCTCGTGCCCGTAGCCGACTATCAGGACTTTCTGGACCGTGCCCGCGTTCTTGGCACCGAGCAGGCCTTTCTCATCGGCGTGCGCATTCTGTCGGGAACAATCTCCGCGGAGCAGGCTGGTGGCGCCTATGCGCGGCTGGCCGGACATCTCATCGCTGCCCTGCATCCACGTGTTCTGAAAGAGATGGGGCGCTCCCATGGCGAAATGCCTGGCGGACAGGCGGTGGTCCTCGCCATGGGCAAACTGGGTGGCCTGGAGATGACGGCTGGCTCCGACCTCGACCTGATAGTCGTCTACGACTTCGACACCGCCTCCACCATGTCGCTCGGCACCAAGCCGCTCGCCGGCTCGCAATATTACTCCCGCTTTACCCAGCGTCTCATCAGCGCCATCGCTGCTCCAACCGCGGAAGGTGCGCTCTATGAGGTTGACATGCGGTTGCGGCCGTCGGGCCATGCCGGTCCGGTAGCCACCCATATCGACGGCTTCATCGACTACCAGCAGAACAAGGCCTGGACATGGGAGCATCTGGCGCTCACTCGCGCCCGCGTGATCGCCGGTCCAGGGCGTCTTGCCAAGGCAGTAGAGAAGGCAATCTCACAGGTATTATGCCGGCCGCGCGACCGCGCATCCGTCGCCAAGGAAGTCCGGGACATGCGTGAACGGATTGAGAAGGAGAAAGCCGCTGCTTCCATTTGGGACCTGAAGCTGGTCCGAGGCGGTCTTGTGGACCTCGAATTCATCGTCCAGTTCCTGCAAATCGTCTCGGCCAATAGCCACCCCGGCGTGCTGGACCAGAACACCGCGTCAGCCATAGATAAATTGGAGAGGGTAGGGGTTCTTGGCGGGGCGGAGGCAAAGGTGTTGCGGCCGGCCGCGATGCTCCTCCACAACCTGACCCAGGTATTGCGCCTGTGTCTCGACCGGCCTTTCGATCCGGCTCAGGCTCCCGAGGGGCTGAAAGCCCTGCTGGTTCGGGCCGCCGATGCCCAGGATTTCCAAAGCCTCGAGACGCGCTTGAGGGCGACGTTGTCGGACGTCCATGCCGCCTTTGACCGGCTGATAGCTTAAGATTTCCGCCCTTTTTGCCGCGACGGATAAGCCAGGGCGGACCCGTATGACTAGCAATTGACTGGCGGGCCAGGGGTGCCGCCCGCGTTGCTGATTTGGGAGAAATCCTTGCTTGTTCAATGCCTTGAATCCGGGCTGGCGTCGTCATTGACGGCTACGGCCGCGACCGGCAAGACCGCTCCGGCGCCTGCACGGCGCGAGGGACAGCAGGAAGTGGCTGAAAAAATGCCGCTATTCCTGCATAAGGCGGGCAGAGGTCTTAGGGCGGAACGGGGCGGCGACAGGGTGGCTTCCAAGCAAGAAGGGCCCGCCGGGTCGGAGGACATGAACATGTCGCTTCCAGCTCAGGCGCGTCAGGCAGACGAGAACCTCATGGCCCGCATCGCCGCCGGCGATGCCACTGCCTTCGAGGAGATAGTCGGCACCCGCTTGCAGCGGGTCCTGGCCGTTTCCCGGCGCATGCTCGGAGACGATGCCGAGGCCGAGGATGTGTCACAGGAAGCCCTGCTGCGCCTGTGGCGCCAGGCGGGAAAGTGGGAAGGCGGCCGGGCGCTGATTTCCACATGGCTCTACCGTGTGGCGGTCAATCTGTGCGTTGACAGGCTGCGCGCCCGCAAGGAACGTGCGACCGACGAATTACCTGAAATCGCCGCGCCGGCAGATCAGGAGCGCGGACTTCAGGAGGAGGAACTCAAGGATTTCGTGGACCAGGCGTTGCAGGCCCTGCCGGAAAGGCAGCGCACGGCAATCGTCCTGTTCCACCATGAAGAGCTGGCCATGAATGATGTGGCCGAACTGATGGAAACCAGCGTGGAGGCCGTGGAGTCACTTTTGGCCCGCGGCCGCCGCGCCCTGAAACAGAAACTGGAGCCGGCCTGGAAGCAGCATCTTCCCGAACGGCAGGATTAACCGCGAGCTACCGCCATGACACAGAAACAGACAAAGCCGGGTGCGATCGGCCGTCTTGAGGAGGTGTTGGCCGCCCGGGGCGCAGAGCCCGCGCGCTGGCCCGACGCCGACAGGACGAAGCTGCAGGGCTTGTGCGCCAGCGATCTCGAGGCGAGGCGGCTTCTGGGTGAAGCGGCGGCCCTGGATCGCGTGCTGCGTGCCTCTCCGGCAGGCAGTCCCTCTGTGGCACTGAAGCAGCGTATTGTCGCTGCGGCTGTTGCCGACAAATCGAACCCGGCCCGCGTCGTGCCGATGCCTGCCGCGCGCCGAAACGTGCGGTCGGCGGCGCCCTTCTCCTCGCGCGGTTATTGGCCGGCCGCCGCGCTGGCGGCGTCCTTCGCCCTGGGCATTTATGTCGGCGCCTTCGCGCTTGGAGACAACGCCGTCGAATTGGCCATGGGAGGTTCGACGGTATCCGACAGGGCCGACACGCTCGCATTGTTTTCCGACTTGACTGGCAGCGAAGCGGAGTTGCCGCTATGACCGAGGCAACTGCGAAGCCCGCGCGCCGCTGGGTCTGGCCGGCGCTGATCGTTTCCCTGGCGCTGAACCTGGCCGTCATCGGCCTGGCTGCGGGAATGTTCTGGAAACATCCGCACGGCGGCCCGAGGGGTATGAAACACGAGCGCGTCGCCGGCGGCATGGAAGCCTTCGTTGATGAGATGCCAGCCGGGCGCCGCGACGCCGCGCGCGCCCGCATAAAGCAGTACCGCGACGAAACGGCTGTGCTTTCGGAGAAGGTGCAGGAGTTGCGCAAGCAGATCCGCGAGGAGCTGGTCGCCGAGAACTATGACGAGGCCAAGCTGCGCGCGACTCTGGAACTGATGCGCGCGGCCCGTGCTGAACTGGGCCGCTCCATGGGCGAGGCCGCGCTCGATCTGGTGCGCGATCTGACGCCCGAGCAGCGCAAGAAGTTTCTCGAAATCATGAAGTCCCGCATGCGCGGGCGTCACGCCGAAGGCAAACCGGACAAAGACAAGTAGACGGGGCTGCTAGCCGGTCTGTTTAGGCTGCTTGGCCTTCAGCGGCAGCGTGCAGATCACGGTCGTTCCGGAGCCTTCCGCGCTCCGTATTTCAAAACGACCGCCGTGCATTTCCGCAAGAGATCGCGAGATCGCCAATCCAAGCCCGCTACCCTTGTGCAGCTTG
>JAYZVT010000195.1:0-2976 GCA_036155355.1 Pseudomonadota bacterium | reverse complement strand
ACGGCGGCTTAAGGCGCGGCTGTCCCTTCTTGCCTTCGAGGCTCTCAAGCAGGGCTGTTTCCTCGCCGCAGATATAGGCGCCGGCGCCATGGTGGACGACAATGTCGAAGTCCCAGCCATGGATATTGTTCTTGCCGATCAGCTTTGCTTCGTAGGCCTGGTCCACGGCGGCCTGAAGGCGTTCGCGTTCACGGATGAATTCGCCCCGCACATAGATAAAGGCCGTATTTGCCCCCATGGCGAAACCGGCGATCAGGCAGCCTTCGACCAGGAGGTGGGGATCGTGACGCATGATCTCCCGGTCCTTGCAGGTGCCGGGCTCGGATTCGTCGGCATTGACCACTAGATAATGCGGACGCCCGTCTGACTGCTTGGGCATGAAGGACCATTTGAGGCCGGTCGGGAATCCGGCGCCGCCACGGCCACGCAGACCGGACTGCTTGACTTCCTCGATGATCCCGTCGCGGCCGCGCTCGATGATGGCCTTGGTGCCGTCCCAGGCGCCGCGGGCGCGCGCGCCTTTCAATCCCCAGTCCTCGAGGCCATAGAGATTGCGGAAGATGCGGTCCTTGTCGGCGAGCATCAGCCGTTGCCTTTCCCGTTCTTTTTCTTATGCGAAGTCCTGCCCTTCGTGCCGCCGTCGCCGGTCAGCGTGGTGGGTCCGCCAAGCGGTGCGGAGTACTGACGGCCGTTCTGCGGACCGGGCGTCACATCCTTACCTGCCTTCAGATCCTTCAGCAGTTTCTCGAAGGACTCCGCCGTCAGGTCTTCGTAATAGTCGTTGTTGATCTGAACCATCGGCGCGTTCACGCAGGCTCCGAGGCATTCTACTTCGATCCAGGAGAAGAGCCCGTCCTTGGTGACATGTCCCGGATCACCGATCACCTTGCGGCACACGGCCTTCAGATCGTCGGCCCCGCGCAGCCAACAGGGCGTGGTGCCGCAGAGCTGGACATAGTGTTTGCCCACGGGCGACAGGTTAAACATGGTGTAGAAGGTGGCGACTTCCAGTACGCGGATCTGCGCCATGCCGAGCATTCCGGCTATGACGCGAATGGCGGGCTCGGTGACCCAGCCACCCTCCTGTTCCTGCGCACGCCACAGCAACGGAATAACTGCCGACGCTTGCTTGTTCTTCGGATACTTGGCGATTGTTGCCTGCGCCCATTTCATGTTTTCGGACGTAAAGGCGAAGCTCTCAGGCTGAACAGGGTCGAGACGGCGAACGCTCATCGGTCTACCTCGCCGAAGACGATATCCAGAGAGCCGAGGATAGCTGAGACATCCGCCAGCATGTGGCCGCGGCAGAGAAAGTCCATGGCCTGCAGATGTGCGAAGCCGGGCGCCCTGATCTTGCAGCGATATGGCTTGTTTGAGCCGTCCGAAACCAGATAGACGCCGAATTCGCCTTTGGGCGCCTCCACGGCGGCATACACCTCGCCGGCGGGTACGTGATAGCCCTCGGTATACAGCTTGAAGTGGTGGATGAGCGCCTCCATCGAACGCTTCATCTGACCGCGTTTCGGCGGCACGACCTTGTTGTTGACCACCGAAACGGGCCCCTGCTCGCGGCGCAGGCGCTCACAACATTGCTTCATGATGCTGATGGACTGGCGCATCTCTTCCATGCGGATCAGGTAGCGGTCGTAGCAATCGCCGTTCTTGCCGATGGGGATGTCGAATTCCAGTTCATCGTAACACTCATAGGGTTGCGCCTTGCGCAGGTCCCATGCCGCTCCGGAACCGCGCACCATGACGCCGGAGAAGCCCCATGCAAATGCGTCATCAAGCGCGACTACGCCAATATCCACGTTGCGCTGCTTGAAGATGCGGTTGTCGGTAAGCAGTCCCTCGATATCGTCGCAGACCTTGAGAAATGGATCGCAAAATGCGTCGATATCGTCGATCAGGGCGGGCGGGAGGTCCTGATGCACACCGCCCGGCCGCACATATGCCGCATGCATGCGCGAGCCGGAGGCGCGCTCGTAAAAGACCATCAGCTTTTCGCGTTCCTCGAAGCCCCACAATGGCGGTGTCAGGGCGCCCACATCCATAGCCTGGGTAGTGACGTTGAGCAGATGGGAAAGCAGGCGGCCGATCTCGGAATAGAGGACGCGGATCAATTGGCCGCGCTTGGGAACCTCAATTGCCAGAAGCTTCTCCACGGCCAGCGCGTAAGCGTGCTCCTGGTTCATTGGCGCGACATAGTCCAGCCGGTCGAAATAGGGCACCGCTTGAAGATAGGTCTTGTATTCGATCAGCTTTTCCGTGCCGCGGTGGAGCAGGCCGATATGTGGATCCACGCGCTCAACAACCTCGCCGTCGAGTTCGAGCACGAGGCGCAGCACACCGTGGGCCGCAGGATGCTGCGGCCCGAAATTGATGGTGAAATTGCGGATCTCGGTCTCGGCCATCAGGAATCCCGTCTCATGCAGCCGCCCGGGCGGCTTTTTCCTTCAGCCGCGCGTTGAACCGGTCCCATTTGACCACGAAGCGTTCGTGCCGCCCCTCGCCGATCATGTCTATGCCGTCATGGGCGCGTACATGAAAACGAATGCGCGGGCCCTTCACCTCGAGACATTCCACATCAACAGTTACCATCAATCCAGGAGGTGTCGCGGCCTGATGGGATACGTCCACATGCACGCCAAGGCTGCCTTCGCCTGCCTCAAGATGCGGCGCTAGCATGTCCAGACAGGCCCACTCGAGCAGGCCCACCATGAAACCGGTGGCGAGGACTTCGGGCATGCGCCGGAATTCGTCCGACTCGGGATAAAGATGCGGCACCGTTTTGGTCACCGGAATCTTGAAGGTGAAGCGGTGCTTCTGGCCTGCGGTGAGGGTGTCCTTCATTTGGAGCCCTTTCCATCCGCGGCCTCGCTCGCCTTCTCGTCGCCGGGAAGCAGATACTCCACGCCTTCCCAAGGACTCATGAAATCGAAGGAGCGGAATTCCTGGTTCAGCCTGACCGGCTCA
>JAYZVT010000194.1:0-8835 GCA_036155355.1 Pseudomonadota bacterium | reverse complement strand
TCCAGCCGTCGAACTTGGAAGGCACCTTGTCCCACCAGCAGGCGTCGCCGGGGCCGTTCTTGATCCTGTCCATGTCGTTGAGACGGAAGGAGAGCAGCACCGCCATCTTCAGCCACTGGTTCACCGTCCAGCCGTCTCCCGACCGCTCCGCCACGCGGGCCCGGCCGCTGTCCAGCAGGTTAAGGGCTTCCTCCACCGCCTCGCGCACTTCGCCCTTAGTCGCAGTCGAAATCTCGTCGCGCCGCTCGAATGCGGCCTCGATGACGGTCTGCATGCTGTCCTGCTTCATCAAATTACCTCTATGCGTCATGCATTTATCGTCCGGGGGGCGGCGGAACGCCGTATTTCATGGGCGTCACCGGGCCGCGAGTCAATCGCCCTCCAGGGGGGCGTCAGCGCAGGCCAGCGGTGACCTTCGCCTGCGGCAGCATCTGCCGCGCCTTCAGGCGTTCCAGCATGACCTTCGCGACAACACCCTCGCTCTCCGCCCGCCAGTGCGGGTCGAACAGGTGCTTGTCCAGCTCGGGCATCCAGCCGAGGAAATTGGGCGAGGATTCCAGGAACGCCTTGAGCCGCTTCACCAGTGGCCGGTCGTCCGGCAGCCGGAAGCTGTTGGTGTGGAACAGCGCATAGGCGGAGCCCGTACCCACGGCCAGCTCCCGCATCTGCCTCAGATTCTCCAGATGCGCCTCGAAACGGCGCTCCACCGCGGGGTAATCCGCCGGATCGAGCAGCTGCAGGTTGAACTGGTATTTCCATTCGAGGTACTCGGGCTTGTAGCCTTCCGTCACCAGCCGGCGCGTCTCCACGCGCTTGTCCACGAACAGGCCGATCTGGAGCATGGAATATAGAACCGAGCTGCGCTGCAGACCGTCGCGGTTGCCGTCATAGATCTTTTTGCGTTTCTCCTCCCGCTGCGCCTCGGTCAGCGGGTCGCGCTTGCCGTCGGCGAGACGGATGCGGGTGAAATCCTCGACTCGCTGGCCGGCGATTACAGTCTCGCTCGGGAAGGTGAAGTCGTCGTTGAAGTCGGTCGTGTCGTAGAGATGGATAATCAGCGACGGCGGGTAGGGGACCGCGGCGAGGATACGCTTCAGCCGGATGATCTGGTGCCGCGTGCCGGTGCCGTTCATGCCGCATTTCAGCACTCGCACGCCCGTTTCCCGCTCGATCCGGCTGGCCCATTTCTTCTCCAGCGGGTTGTAGCCCCAGGTAAAGCTGTCGCCGATGGCGACGATATATGGCGCGCCGGTCAGCGCAGCCGGCTCGTCGAAGCAGCCAAGCTCGTTGGTCCACACTTCATAGCTGGGGCCGCGGAAGTGGAAACGCTTGCCGCGCGGGAAATTGCGCGCATGGGTGACGCCGAGCTCAGGGTCGGCGACCATGTAGTTCGGCGGATTGTCGATGGCCGGCTGGCGCGCTTGGTCGAAGGGGGTGAAGCGCAGCGCCAGGTCGAGCAGTGCGAGCAGCACGGTGAGCAGCGCGATATTGCCTGCGGCAATCGTGAGCCATTTGCGCAAGGCGTTCTCCCGTCTCTCTCGCAGTCGTTGCAGGTCCAAAGCCGGATGTTGGCGGGAAGGTCAGCCGGCTGCCCCCGCCCCCGGGGCTGCGAGCGCAACGAGCACATCGTTTAGGAAGCCGGTCAGGTATTAGGTCAATTGGTTGACATGGGCAGGTGGCTCGGTCCAGTTCTTGATCTGCCGCTGCACCGGATGGTCGTAATAGCTGGAATGCACCAGCACCGTGGCCATGCCCAGCGCGTGCGGCGCTTCCAGGTTGTGCGGCATGTCCTCGAACATCGCCGCCGTCTCGCCGCTGGCGGCGAACGCGTTGAGGAACTTGTCATAGGCTTCAGCGGAGGGCTTGGGCACATAGGCCGCCGCGCCGATATCAAACACGTCGTCGAAGAGTTTCAGGATGCCGAGCTTGCCCGCCACGCGCTCGGCGTGGCCGCGCGAGCCGTTGGTGAAGATGAACTTGCGGCCTGGCAGGGCCGCAATTGCCGTACCGAGTTCCGGCGCTTCCGGTACCACCGACACGTCGATGTCGTGGACATAGTCGAGGAATTCCTCCGGGCGCAGGCCATGCACCTGCATCAGCCCGGACAGGGTGGTTCCGTACTGGCGGTAATAGCCCTTTTGCAGCCGCCGCGCGTCGTCAAAGGGAATGCCCAGATAGCGCGAGATGAACTCGCCCATGCGCTGGTCCACCTGGGCGAACAGGTTGCACTCCGCCGGGTAGAGCGTGTTGTCCAGATCGAAGATCCAGCAATCCGTGCGGTTGAAGCGTTCCATGTCGTCGTGTTTTCCGTTTTCGTCATTCCGGCGAAAGCCGGAATCCAGAGCGGCTTCGCCAATTCTCTTGCTGGATTCCGGATCACGCGATGCGCGGACGCGCACGCTGTCCGGAATGACGGCCTATCCGTCAGCCCGACGCGCCCACCAGCGTGCCCGCGCCATGCTCGGTGAACAGCTCGAGCAGCACCGCGTGCGGCACCTTGCCGTTGAGGATGACAACGGCTTCCACGCCTTCCTCCACCACAGAGATGCATCCCTCCACCTTGGGGATCATACCGCCGGAAATGGTTCCGTCCTTGATCAGTGCCCGCGCCTTCTTAACCGTGAGGTTCTCGATCAGCTTGCCCTTGGAATCGAGCACTCCGGAAACGTCGGTCAGCAGCAGCAGGCGCTTGGCCTTCATGGCCGCAGCCAGAGCGCTGGCAAAGGTGTCGGCGTTGATGTTGAGGGTTTCTCCCGCCGCGCTCAGCGACACCGGTGCGACGACCGGGATCAGGTCGCTTTTGATGATGACGTCGATGATGTGAGGGTTCACCCTTTCCGGCTCGCCCACATAGCCGAGATCAACCACCCGTTCGATGTTGGAGCCGGGATCCTTCACCTTGCGCTCCAGCTTGCGCGCGATCATCAGCCCGGCGTCCTTGCCGCAGATGCCGACAGCCTTGCCGCCTTCCTGGTTGATGGCGGCGACGATCTGCTTGTTGATGGCGCCGGCAAGCACCATTTCCACCACGTCAACCGTGGCCTTGTCGGTGACGCGCAGGCCGCCCTCGAACACGCTCTGGATGTTGAGCTTGTCCAGCAGCGCGCCGATCTGCGGCCCGCCGCCATGCACGACGACAGGGTTCACGCCGGACTGCTTCAGCATGACGATGTCCTGCGCGAAGGAGCGCGCGAGCGCCTCGTCGCCCATGGCGTGACCGCCATACGTCACCACCACGGTGGCCTCGTCGTAGCGCTGCATGTAGGGCAGCGCCTCCGACAGGATGCGTGCCTTGCCCTGCGCGTCCAGGTTCGCGGTCAGCGCTTCCGGATTGTCCTTTTGCATGGGCGGCGTCTCGTTTCCTCGGGGCCCCTTATAGCGGCTCGGGGGGCGGAAACAACGTCATTCCGCCGCCAGCTTCGCCACCGCCGCCCGCAGTTCCGCGATGCCCGTGCCTTTGGCCGCCGAGGTGGCGATCAGGCCGGGAAAGGCCGCGGGATGTTTCGCCATTTCCTCCGCCGTCTTGGCGGCCATCCGGGCCATCGCGCCGCTCTTGAGCTTGTCGGACTTGGTCAGCACGCCCTGGTAGGAAACGGCCGCCTCATCCATCAGTTTCATGGTGGCACGGTCGGCGTCCTTCAGCCCATGCCGGGAGTCGATGAGCAGGAACACACGCTTCAGGCCGACCCGGCCCTTGAGGAAGTCGCCGATCAGCCGGTTCCAGCCTTTCACCTGCGCTTTGGGCGCCTTGGCATAGCCATAGCCCGGCAGGTCCACGAGGTAGACGTCGTAGCCGAGCACGAAATAATTGACCTCCCGCGTCCGTCCCGGCGTGTTGGACGTGCGGGCCAGCGACTTGGTGCCCACGAGCGCGTTGATCAGGCTGGACTTTCCAACGTTGGAGCGGCCAGCGAAGGCCACCTCGCACAGCCCCGTCTCGGGCAGGCCCGAAATGGCGACCACACCCTTGAGGAACGTGCAGGGGCGCTTGAACAGGCTTTCTCCGGCCACCACTTCCGCGTGGCTGTATTGGGCCAGCGGCGGCGTCTCCCTTTCGGAGATCTGGCCGATTTCCCGCATCGCCATGACCGCACCCCCTTGCCGTGCCGCGAACTCTACGCGGATCGGCGTCCCTCACACACTTTAGCAGGTGAAGCGCCCGATGGGGACCGTCCGTGGGCAGGCGGCAAGCATTCACCAGTGCTTTACCATGCCGGGTAGTTTCAGCCGCACGGGCGTCAGGGAGGCGCACTCTCATCGGAGCAAGCACGGAATGTCCGGTACGCCGAGTCCCAGGCCGCCGGAACAGGGCGGTGGCGGGCTCTCGTCCTGCCGCCGCCCGTATCTATGCCCGTCCATTCGGGTTGTGCCGCTGCGGCAATCTGCCGGGTCAGGCAGCGTGGCGTCACCGGGTAGGGTGCGCGCCGGCACGGGAGATCGTCGAATGCCCGCATTTGTCAGATTGTCCGCTGCGGCTCTGATCGCGGCCTTGCTTGCGCCCGCCGCCTTCGCTCACGACTACAAAGCCGGCGCGCTGGCGATCGAACATCCCTGGGTGCGTCCCGCTGCGTCCGGCAACAGCGCCGCCTACATGACCATCATCATCGCGGGAGCGAAGCCCGTCATGCTCCTCGGCGCCAGCAGCGCGGCGGCGGGCAAGGTGGAGATACACGAAACCACGCGCGACGGCGACATCATGCGCATGCGCCCGCTGCCCGACGGCATCGCCCTTCCCGCCGGCGGCACCGTCGAACTGAAACCCGGCGGCGCGCATATGATGCTGCTCGGTATCGCCTCGGAGCTGAAGGAAGGAGCGGCCGCGCCAATGACCTTGCGCTTCCGCGACGCGGGCGAGGTCCAGGTCGAACTGAAGATCGAGAAGGGCGGTCACGCCGCTGGTGAGCACAAGCACTGAGCAGGCGAGGGCGCAATTCCCCGAGTAGGAGTGCGCCTTCCGCCCGCTACTTGTTTTCTTCCGCCGGCCTGCGCTTCTTGTTCTTGTTGAGGCCTATATTGTCCAGCAGGTGAATCTCCACGCCCTGCCGGGACATGATGAACCACTGCTGGATGATCGACAGGAAGTTGTTCCATGCCCAGTAGATCACCAGTCCCGCCGGGAATGGCGCCAGCAGGAAGGTGAAGAACAGCGGCATCCACTTGAAGATCTTGGCCTGCACCGGATCGGGCGGCGGCGGGTTCAGCTGCATCTGCACCCACATGGTGATGCCCATGACCAGCGGCCACACACCGATCATGAGGAAGTGCGGCGGCGACCAGGGGATCAGCCCGAACAGGTTGAACAGCGAGGTCGGGTCGGGCGCGGAGAGGTCGCGAATCCAGCCATAGAATGGCGCCTGGCGCATTTCGATGGTGACGAACAGCACTTTGTAAAGAGCGAAGAACACGGGGATCTGGATAAGAATGGGCAGGCAGCCGGACGCCGGATTGACCTTCTCTTTCTTGTAGAGGTCCATCATCGCCTGTTGCTGGCGCGCCCGGTCGTTGGCGAAGCGGTCCTTGATGCGCTGCATCTCGGGCTGCAGCTTCTTCATCTTGCTCATCGACACGTAGGACTTGTTCGCCAGCGGAAACAGGATGAGCTTGATGAGCACCGTCACGCCGAGGATGGCGAGGCCGAAGTTCCCGAGCAGCTTGAACATGAAGTCCAGCGCATAGAACATCGGCTTGGTGAGGAAGTAGAACCAGCCCCAGTCGATGAGCAAGTCGAATTTCTGGATGCCATATTTCTCGCTGTAGCCGTCCACCAGCTGCGTTTCCTTGGCGCCGGCGAAGAGATGCCCCTCGACCGCCGCCGACCCGCCCGGCGCGACGGTGACTGGGCTGAGCAGGTAGTCCGTCTGATAGCGGTCGCGCTTGTCCATCGGAGCGCTGCTGAATCGCGCCTGGTAATTCGTCTTTTGGTCAGGCACCACCACGGCGGCCCAGTATTTGTCGGTAATGCCGAGCCAGCCCCCCTTTGCATCGGAGAATGTCGCCAGCTTGTCTTCCGAGATGTCGTCGTAGTCGATTTCCTGCAGTCCCTTCTCGCCGATCACGCCGACGAGACCCTCATGCAGGATGTAGAAGCTTTCGATTTTGGGCTTCCCATGCCGCGAGATGAGGGCGAATGGATAGAGCGACACCGGGCCTCCGGTATCGTTCCGCACTTCCTGGCGGACGGTGAAGAGGTAGTTTTCGTCCACGGTGATGAGCCTGCGGAAGATGAGGCCCTCGCCATTGTCCCACACCAGCGTCACGGGCGATCCCGGCGACAGCGCACCCGAGCCTTCCTGCTTCCATTCGGACGTGGCGTCGGGAACCTTGACGCTCTGGCCCGAAGCAGCCACCCACCCGTGCTCCGCGTAAAATGGCGCCACGGTCCCCGCGGGAGAAAACAGGACGACGTTGTCGCTGCCCGGCTCCACGGAGACGCGGTACTTCTTCAATATGATGTCGTCGATGCGACCACCCTTCAGCGCCAGCGAACCTTCCAGGCTCGGCGTTTTGATGGCGATACGGGGAGACGATTTCAGCGCCTGCGTCCGGTTCAGAACAACCGGCAGTCCGGAGGGCTGTCCGTCGACAGAAGGAACGGTCGCGCCGGGCGCGGCCTCGGGACGGGGAATGTCGCTCGCGGCGCCCGGCGAGATCTGCTGTTGCTGCTGTTGCGCCTGTTGCTGTTGTGCGCGCTGCTGCTCCGGCGTTGGCTTCTTGTGCTCGGGTGCGAGGAACACCTGCCACGCCACCAGCACCGCCAGCGAAAGCACGATCGCCACAAGAAAGTTCGTATTGTTGTTGTCCATGAAACCTGTCCGATGGCGGCGGGAGATGTGCGGGGATCAGCGGCGCTGCGTCTGCCGGGCGCCATGTACCCTCCGAAATGCCGTCCGCAACTCCTCCAGAATGCCCGCGAAATCCTGCGTCAAGGCGCCCTTGCGGGCGATAAGAACATAGTCGAAGCCGGCCCTTGCCTCTTCGCCGGCTATGCGCCGCACTGCCTCTCGCAACCTGCGCCGCGCCCGGTTGCGCTCCACGGCATTGCCGAGCGCCTTGGTGGCCGTGTAGCCGAAACGCGCCGTCCTTTCCGGAATCCGCGCATCGTCACGCTTTCGCGCCTGCAGGACGAGACTGTCGCCGCGCCAGCTTCGCCCCTGCCTGACCGCGAGAAACTCCGAGCGGCGAGTGAGTCCTGCGACCGCGCCGGCCAGCCGGTCAGGCTGAGAGCCGCTTGCGTCCCTTGGCCCTGCGGCGTGCAAGAACTTTCATTCCTCCGGGAGTGGCCTTGCGGGCGCGGAAACCATGGCGTCTCTTGCGCACCAGCCGTTTTGGTTGATACGTGCGTTTCACGATACTGCTCCGTCAATAGATCAAAAAACCGCCCCCGGGCCGCGCGCCTCAGCCCTGGCGCAAACCTTGGGCGATCATGGAATTTCGCCGCTTATACGGGGGGCATCTATTCAAGTCAATTCAGGGAAACCGGCCCCTGACGGGGCCACAGGTTCAGACCCGCACTTCACGAAATGGTGCGGACGATCAACTCGCCTTGAGCGGCGGTTCCTGCGGCGGCGCTTTGCCTCTACCTAAGGCCCTTCGGTACCCATTTTTCCGCCAGGCCCCGTATGACTGTGATTCATAGAACAACACCCCCCGCCCGATTGGTTGTTGCGGCCCTTGCGCTCATTTTTGCTCTGTTCCCGGGGATTTTCAGTGTGCCCGGTGCCGCCCGCGCCGACGACCTCGCTGATGCGTTTGCGCCTGTCGCAGGCCAGACCGGCCGCCTCGACCATGCGCCCTTTACAGGATTGCTGAAGGCTTACGTCAGGCCCGGAGCCGACGGGCTCAACCGCGTGGACTACGCCGGCTGGAAGCGGTCCGGGACCGCGGCCCTCGATTCCTATATCCGCGGCCTCGAGCAGGCAGACCCGGCGCATCTGTCCCGCGACGAGCAGTTTGCTTTTTGGGCCAATCTCTACAATGCAGTGACGCTTCGCGAAGTGCTGCGGCACTATCCTGTTGCGTCCATCAGGGACATTCGCCTGTCCGGTTTCCTGGTCGCGGGACCCTGGCGCGAGAAGATTGTCACGGTCGCGGGCAGGCAGCTTTCCCTCGACGACATCGAGCACCGCATCCTCAGACCCATCTGGCGCGACGCCCGGATCCACTATGTGGTCAACTGCGCCTCGGTCGGCTGCCCGAACCTGCAGGATACGGCATGGACGGGTGAGGGGCTCGACGCGCGCCTCGATGCAGCCGCACGCGCCTATATCAACTCGCCAAGGGGCGTTGCAGCGGGCGATGGCGGCATTGTCGTTTCCACTCTTTATGACTGGTATGCCGACGATTTCGGCCGCAGCGACGAAGCCATCGTCGGTCACATGTCCCGCCATGCTGGAGAGGCGCTTGCCGCGACATTGCGGAAAAAACCGCGTATCGTCGGCCACGCCTACGACTGGACGCTCAATGACGTGGACGCCAAGCGATGACGACCGGCCCCAATCCTGAACAGCCTGCCGCACCGCCGGCTCCGGCGAAGAGCTGGTTGCGGCGCTATCTGCCGCTGATCGTCCTGGTGGCGGCTGCAGTCTTCGTCGTTCTCATGGGCTGGCACAGATACCTGACGCTGGAGCAGCTCGCCGCCAACCGCGACGCGCTGCGGTCAGCGATCGAGGAGAGCTACCTGCGCTCGCTGCTCATCTACATGGCCATTTATGTTGCCGTGGTGGCGCTGTCGCTTCCCGGCGGTGCGCTGCTGACGCTGACCGGCGGCTTCCTGTTCGGCTGGATCGCCGGCGGCATCGCAACCGTGGTGGCGGCGACCCTGGGCGCGACGCTGCT
>JAYZVT010000193.1:0-4966 GCA_036155355.1 Pseudomonadota bacterium | reverse complement strand
CCGGCAGCATCGTCTTCGTCGTCCTGTTCGTGGCGACCATGCTCTCGCGCAGCCACGGTCTTGCAAGCATGGCAGCGCTCGCCATGTTCGGCGGTCTCGCGCTGCTGCTCGCCGCAGGCACCGTTCACCCGGAAATCCTTCAGGCTGACTACAATGCCTGGTGGCGCTTCACCGGCTGGCAGGCCAATTTCGCCGCGCTGCACGATTCAGGCTATGTCGGCGTCGGATTCGGTACGCCCTATCGCCCGGTTGCCTCGGACAACCTGGAACATGCCATGCGCGTCGTGCAGGCCGGCCGCGAGGCCTGGACGGCCCACAGTCAACCCTATGACCTCATCTACCTGCGCACGCAGCACAACTCCTTTGTGAACATCTTTTTCCGCACCGGTCTCGTCGGCGGCTTTGCTTTCCTCGCCTTCAACGTTGCCCTGCTGTTCGGCGGATATCGTACGATCCTGCATGGCGACCCCGCGCGGCGGCCGCACCTGCTCCTGGCCATGTTCCTCTTCGTCGTGGCCAACAGCCAGATTGCACTGCATGTGGGTCTGGAGACGCCGCGCTTCCTGATCGCCTATGCGCTGTCGGCGGCGCTGCTCTCCGCGCTGCTCTACAGCCGCCACCGCCCGCGCGACACGAAAAGCCGCGTCTAGGATCTCATCCGGAGCGCGATCTCGAAGTCGCAAGGCGCCGGCCGCCGTGCAGAGAAGACGATGCGCCGGGTCGGAACCTTCTCGCCAAAGCGCGGCGAGTACCAGGCCTCTTCCACCGTGGAATCCAGCTCGGCGCAGGCCGTCAGCGTCATCAGGCGCTGCGACCCCCGGCTTATTGCGATGCCTTCATTCGTACGACTGACATCGAGGGACGGATGGACGAGGAAGCCGATGCGGATATCGAGTGCATCTGTGTTGTTACCCACGAGGCGGTCGCGCACGACCAGGGAACCATCTTCCGTAGCCGTCACCGAGCGGCGATGCGTCACGCCGAAGCTCGAGCTGTAACCGTCATGGGCGGCCGCGATTGTTTCGCCGCCGTGCGCAGCCTCGCGCCAGGCGCGCGCCTTCTGCGTCCAGTTGAAGGGTCCCGACATACGGCTCGAATCTGCACCATTCAGCGTCAGCGTGTTGTGGGCGCTGCTGCCGCGGAAATGATCCCGCCACTCCTTGCCGGAGTGGTAGAGATAGGTGCCGGCATCGACCAGTACTGGCTGCCCGTCCACATGCAGCCACAGTGACAGAGCGTCGGCATGGCCATGCGCGGCGATGGAGAGGTATCCGAGCGGTCCGTGGTCGAGGACAGCGGCCACGTCGCTTCCGCCGAAATGCTTGCGGATGACGCTGTAACCGCCCTGGTCGAATGACCTGACGCCCGAGGGACAGGACGCGGGCCCGGAAGAGCCGAAGAATAGATCGCGCAAATGCGGATCGCGCGCCGCCGGTGACAACTCCGGCCTGCCGGTCTGGCCGGCAATCGCGGCGGCAACCGAGGCCACATAGCGATCCTCCCGCACGGTCGAATACAGCACACGGCCTTCATCGTCGTCGCCGATGGATGGAACATATCCATTCGCATCGAGCATCCAGTGGAAATGTTCCGCCGCCGCCCGCTGCCGCTCGCGGACAGACCTCGGCAAGGGCTGCCCCTGCTCCCTCGCGAGCCAGCTACTGAGCAGATACCACTCGATGGTGAAGGCGGCATAGGTCGGTGACTGTTCCGCGCCGACGCCATCGGCAAGTATCTGCTTGCCGATCTCCTCGCACAGGATCAACCGGCCCTCCCGCGCCCATTCGGCGCTATCCGCCATGTCCTTCGCCACGCTGCCGAGAAGGAACAACCCGGCGGCTTCCGCGATCAGGTGGTTGTTGGCCGAGGAATGGCGTGAGGGATAGCGCGCCAGCCAATAGCCATGCGCGGCAAGACATGCGCGCATCCGCCGACGCATCCCCGGCGGTATCGTTTTGCACAGGAATCCGGCCACCACGAGAAGGGTAACGGTGCGAAGCGCCACTTCGACGCCCGTTGCCCAGGACAGGCCGTCGAACGGCGTGTTGCCGTCCATCCAGTCGGCGATCTCGTCGAGGTAGAAGCGCGCCAGCGTCTCGTCGTCCGTCTTGCGGGCCAGAGCCGCAATCGGCTGCAGATACTGCAGTCGGCTACGCTCCCACATGTATTTCACGTCCCCGAATGCCCGCGTATGCCGGAACGGGACCTTGAAGCAGTGGACATCATGCGGCCAGTGATCGCGGGTGACCGGATCCTGATGCCAGTCGCGTGGACTTCGCCGCGCCGGCCAGGTTTGCCCCAGGATTGGCAGCCGCGAAGTCAGCGCCAGTGAAGCGACCTCCTCCCACTGGCGCAGGAGCTGCGCCGGACAGTCTTCAACCAGGTTGGCGACAGGGAGCGACGGCACCGGGCCGTCGCCGCAGTCGAAGTTGGCCCAGCTCCAGTTGCGCTTGGCGGCCACTTCCCGCTTTGCCGCTTCGGCAAGTCGATGCGCGATTTCCGCCGCGCTCATGCCTTTCAGCCGCTGGAGATACCAGGCAATCCGTCCTGTCCGCTTGCTGCGCGCGGACGCCGGCGCCGCCGCTTCGGCGGCGATCAGCCGGCCGGGCCTGGAATGCAGGGTCAAGACACCCGTCCCGACCGCACCAGCTCCTCGACCAGGCCCTTGAGGCGGCGGTTCATGGTGTAATAGGTGCGCCCGCCCTCGTTACGGGCCGGGCTCGCCAGATACTGTTCCGGCGAGGCGAGGAAGTCGCGATACATGCCGAGCGCCACGTCCTGGCACTTGCCGCGCAGCTGCTCCAGCGTATCGCCGGGCGCGACCGTCACAGGCCGTGTCATGTAGATTTCGCCCGTGTCGATGCCGGGCGCGACCCGGTGCAGGCTGACGGAGAGATTTCCGTGCGTCAGCAGCGACCACTCGGTAGCGTTCCATCCTTTCACGTCGGGAAGTATTCCATAGTGCGCGTTGAGGAAAACCGGCGCGCTGTCGAGCACCTTGGACGACAGGCGGTGATCGAGCGCCGTCACCACGAAGTCGGCGCCGAATTCCAACAATTTGTCACGACACGTCGCATCATTCACGCTCGCAAAGGTCTCATAGGCAACGCCAAGCGAACGTAGAACTTTGACAGTGCGCTTGACCGGGCTCGCCTCCCCGGTATTGCGCACGCGCTCGCCCACGTCGATCTGGCTCCGCCGCCGCAGATAGCCCCTCACATAGTCCTGGATACGGCTCTTTCCGAACAGGACGAGGAGCTCGTGCTCACGCGCAAGCCCGTTGATCAGCGCCTGCTTCCACGGACGGTTGTCGATGAGCGGGTAGTTAAACAGAAACGCGATCCGCATACCGCACCCACGTCTTGCGCTTCTCGATCAGGGCGTCGATGAAAAACTTTGTCGCCCAGTTTGGATATTGCAGCATGGCGTAACGACCGTAGATGGGCATGGAACCCTTGATCGCTCCGTAATAGGGAGCCGAGGGACGTCCCAGATTTTGCTCGCGCGCCACGTCGTCGAGCAGGCTCAGCGCGGTATTGAGATAGCGCTCTTCGCCCGTGCGTGAGAACAGCTTGAACAGAACGATGGCGAGTTGCGCGTAGCCGGTCAGGCACACATGGGAGGAGAGATACTCCCACTTGGGGCCGATATCGCCCGCGATGCGGCCATGAATGCCGTACAGAGTGACGACACTGTCGGCGCTGCGCTTCACGGCGTCGAGCAGCAGCCTGTCGCCAGTCAATTGGTTGATCTCGAACAGGCCTCGCAGCACATAGGCAAGACCGTGCGTGTTGGCGTTGCCGCCGGGTTTGAATGTGTTGTTGAGGAAAAATCCGTTGTCGAGTTGCTGACCCAGCGCCCATCGCGCATTCGCTAGCGCGGCCGACCTGTACCTGCTCTCACGCATCGCCCGGCCGAAAGACGCGAGCGCCCACGCGGTTCGCACGTTGTAAGTATGGACGATGTCGTTGCTGAGGTTGCGGACAAAACATCCGTCGTCGTCCATGCAGCTTTCGAGGAAATCGGCCGCCCGCCGGGCCGGCCCGACAAAGCTCTTGTCGCCGGTGTTGCGGATCAGCGACGCAAGGCCGAGCAGGATCATCCCGGTATTGAACACCACCGGCTTCTCAAGCACGCCCAGTTCACGCCCGACGAATCCGCCGTCCTCGAGCTGGATGCTGACAAGCCACCGGCCGATCGACAGGGCCCGATCCTTGTAGGATTCATCTCCGGTGATCTGCCACAGGCGCAAAAGCGTGGGAATGATATAGCCGCTCGTCTCTGGATAAGGCGGCATCCAGCCGCGAAGAAATCGGTAGCCCTTGGAGGACGCCTTTCCGTCGCAGGCGTCGATGGAGCGCATCAGCCATCCGATTGCCGCGTCGAGATGCACCTGGTCCTCGCGCAACTGACCGCGGCCCGAAACGAGCGGCGCGTGCGTGGACACATAGTCCCTTACCGACTGGCTGATGAAATGCGCGATCACCTGAGCGGCCTCCGGGCAGATGGGCAACAGCGGCAAGCCGCCGCGACGCAACTGCCACCGACATAAACATGTTCGCGCCGGAGACGCATTTCGGGCTTGCATTGAAGGTTAAATGGATCGGCGCGAAACGGCGGTGAACCGCATTGCCGGCAGCAGCGCCGATGCACACTCAAGCACGCCCTACCCGGCGCCCGGGAAATTGGTTGCCGCTGCCGCAGACTTTGTCCGCAAGCAGGCGGCATCGGGCCGGTTCAGGGGCGCGTCGCTGTGTCGGCGGCCATCAATCCTACCAAGGTCTGCTGCGGCATTGCTTGGACTCCATTTCCCAGTTTTTCCCGGATTTCCAGCGGGATTGAATACTTATCGTCAGTTAACCAAAGTTTACTTTGTATTAAACATAAGTAGTCTTAAAATAAAAATCAGATTTATATGGGGTATGATTAATGTATGCCAAGAAAAATCTGACGTATTTGCGCGAAG
>JAYZVT010000192.1:0-2615 GCA_036155355.1 Pseudomonadota bacterium | reverse complement strand
AGGAAGGCATCGTGCCGGGCAACATCATCTCTGTCGGCTCCTACCTCGCCATCCTCGCCTGCGTTTCCGCCGGCACCGGCTTTGCCGTGGTGCCCCGCGCGGTGCTGGACATGATCGCCAGCGAAGGCGAGTTCCGCACCTGGGACCTGCCGGGAAAAATGTCGCGCATCAGGACGCTGCTCGCCTGGCGCTCGAACTACACCTCGGCGAAGTTTGAAGTCCTGCGCAGTCTGCTGCCCTCCATCAACTGATCGGGGACAATCAGCCCTTCCACCCCTGCCACGGTGTTTTCTTCAGCGGCGTGCCGCAGAGATCGAAGGTCAGCTTGTCCTTCGGATGCGCCGGGTAGAGCGTCTCCACCAGCGGGTCATGCCCCGGGATGACGCGCTCGGGCGCCGCGCCCAGCTCGAAGATGCGCTCATAGCCCGCGCACAGCTCTGGCAGACTGGCCACCACGGGATGCGGGTTCTGCTCCATCACCGTGTCGTAGAAATGCGCCGCGTCCGACGCAATCACCATCGGCCCGGCCTTGGACTCGACACGCACCACCTGCAGCCCGCCGGAGTGCCCGCCGACGAGATGCACCGAGACGCCGGGCGCCACTTCCGCATCGCCATCCACGAAACGCACCCGCGACTTGAAATTGGCCTCGACCACGTCGACCACGTGCTCCACGTCGAAGACGCGGCGGCAGGCGGGATAGCGCATGGGCCGCCCTGTCGCATAGGCAACCTCGCGCTCCTGCACGACGAACTCGGCCTTCGGGAAGGAGGGCACCGAGCCCGCATGATCGAAATGCATGTGCGTGAGGATAACCATGGGCACGGTCTTCGCATCGACGCCGATGGCCTTCAAGGCCGCTTCGGGATGGCGGAGCAGATCGCGGCCGCGCCGTTTGGCGGCGTCCTCGCCATAGCCGCAGTCAATGACGATGGTGCGCGCGGAATTGCGCGCGACCCACAGGAAATAGGTGACCGCCCGCGTGCCCTCATGGGGGTCGGGCGAGAAGATGTAGTATTCCCGGGAAGGCCGCTCGAAACGCGCATAGACCACGGCGTGGACGTCATAAGGTTCTTCCGGCTCGGCCATCATCCCTTTCCTTTTCCCGAATTGATGTTTTCCAGGTAACGGAACAGCTCCGTGTGATCCGCGGGCGGACCCAGCTTCTGCGAGGCCGCGTGCAACAGCGCGCTTACCTGTTTCAGCGTCGGCGCCTCGATGCCGAGCGAGTGCGCCAGGTCGCGCGCCATGCCCACGTCCTTGTCCATCAGGTTGAGCGCGAAGCCCGCATCGAACGCCTCTGAAAGGATGAAGCGCTTGAGCTTGTTCTGCGTGGTGTTGTTCCAGCCGGTGGAGGCGTTGATGATGTCGGTCATCACCTCCGCGTCGAGGCCGAAGGCGCGCGCGATCAGCACCGCCTCACAGGTGGCCGCGAGCCCCGCCGAGGAGACGTAGTTGTTGAGCGCCTTGATGGCATGGCCCGCCCCGAGCGGCCCGGCGCGGAACACCTTGCCCATGGCCGAGAGTACGCCCTCGACCCTGTCGATGGCGGCGCTGTCTCCGCCCGCCATGATGGCGAGCGTGCCGTCCTTCGCCTTGCCGACGCCGCCCGAAACCGGCGCGTCGATCAGCGTGATACCGCGCTTTTCCAGCTCCGCGCCCAGTTCCCGCGTTCCAACCGGCTCGGACGAACTCATGTCGATGAGCGTCGCGCCTTTCTTCATGCCCTCCGCGATGCCGCCTGTGGCCAGCACCGCCTCGCGCACGATTGCTCCGGTCGGCAACATGGTGATGACGATGGCGCAGGCGGCGCCGAGCGACCTGAGATCGGACGCCATGGAAACACCCTTGATGTCCGCGACCTGCGCCAGCGCCTTCCTGTCGGGATCGAATGCCAGCACCTTGTGCCCTGCCCGCGCGAGGCAATTCACCATCGGTGCGCCCATGCGCCCTATGCCGGCAAATCCGATCGGCCCTGTCGTTCCGGTCACGTGCTGCTCCGCCTGCTGGTCTTTTTCGCCGGGCGGCGCGACGCCTTGCCTTCCCAGGCTTCCGGGTTGAGTGCGAATGTGGGCAGTTCGCCCGCCAGTGTGGCGAATATCTGGTCCGCGGCCGAACGCGCCAGCCGCTCGGTCGCCTCCATGGTCACCCCCGCCGTATGCGGTGAAAGCACAACGCGCGGATGCTTCAAGAGCGGATGGTTCGCCGGCAGCGGTTCGGGAAACGTGGTGTCTATCCCCGCGCCGAGCAGGTGTCCGCTGTCGAGCGCGGCGACCAGCGCGTCCACGTCGATCAACGCACCGCGCGCCGCGTTGACCACGACGGCGTCCTTTGGCAGCAGCTTAAGTTCCGCCGGGCCGATCATGCCGCGCGTCTCCTGCGTCAGCTCTGCCGCGCAGCACAGCACCTGCGACTGCCGCAGCAGTTCCGGAAGTGTTTCGACCAGCTCGGCACCGCTCGCATGCACCAGACGCCGGTTCACATGCGGGTCATAGGCGAGCACGCGGCAGTTGAAAGCAAGCCGCAGCTTGCGCGCCAGTTCGCTGCCGATATAGCCGAGCCCGATCAGCCCCACGGTCCTGCCTTCAAGTTCGTAGATCGGCTGGCCCGTGCGC
>JAYZVT010000191.1:0-9284 GCA_036155355.1 Pseudomonadota bacterium | reverse complement strand
GAGAATGCCGTCGGTGGTGAGATAGAGCTGTTCCATCAGCGCGGCGGGCGTGGTGCTGGTGAAGAGCAGCGCATAGACAATGAAAATGAGCGCGGTGACCGGCAGGACGAGGCCCAGCATGCGCCTCGTGCCCTCGAGCACCAGCACGATCATCAAGCCGCCGAAGACCCAGTCGCCCCAGACCAGGTCGTCCACATAGATCATGCGGTTGTCGATGTAGTCCTTGGCCCAGAACTGGTAGCCGCAGGCGAGCAGGGAGGCGACAACGAGCAACAGCTCAGCGGGACCGGGATTGTCGCGAGCCTGGCGCGTCAGCAACGGATAAGACAGAAAGGCGAGGACGAGGGCGAAGAGCAGATGGATGGACCGGAACACCTGCGCGTCCGGCGTGCCGAAGAACGCCACCCACAGGTGATAGACGGACATTCCGGCACCCACGGCCATGATGGCCCAGGTCGCCCAACGGTTGCCCGTTGACATGGCAGTTCCCCCTTACCGCGTTGCCGCGGCGCCGGAGGCAATTGCTGCCGGCCGGCGCCGCGTTTCAGTGTGCAGTCGCGGCGCGCCTAGAGGACGCCCTTCTCCTTGTAGAATTTCTCCGCGCCCTTGTGCATGGGCACGCCGATGTCGAGGGCCATACCCTTGGCATCGGTATCCTTCATCGCCTTGGCGACGGCGGCGAGATCGCCCATTCCGCCTTCCATGGCCTTGAGGGTGTTGTAGACGGTGTCTGCGTCGAGATCGCAGCGGGCGATTACATGGGTGGCGTAGCCGACGGTGCCCACGTCCTTGTCCTGCTTGGGATAGGAGCCGGCCTTGATGACGATACGCTTATAGCCGGGATTGATCTCCTGCATCTTCTTCAGGCCGTCGTCGGGAATCTCGACGATGGTGACGTCGCGCGCGGAGGCCAGGTCCATGATTGCGGAAGCCGGAACCGTCGTGCCGAGGGTGAACCACTGGGCGTTGCCGTCCTTCAGCTGGTTGACGGAGTCGGTGTATGAGCCCTGGCTGACCTTGGAGAGGTCATCATATTTCATGCCATAGGCCTGAAGCAGGTGCTCGGTGATCTGCTCGCCGGTGTTGCCCTTCTTCTGGGTGGTAAGTGCCTTGCCCTTCAGGTCGGCGGGCGACTTGATGCCGGCGTCGGCCAAAGCGACGACCTGGAAATACTGCGGGTAGAGCGTGCCCACGTTGCAGACGTTCTTGTAGGCCTTCTCGAAGGGCGCCTTGCCGCCGATGGCGTCCACGGTCGAAACCGAGTTGGCGAAGCCCATGTCGGCCTTGCCCGCCTCGATCGCCTTGACGTTGGCGATGCCGGCGCCTGGGCCGACCTGAACGGTGGTGCCGGCCATGCCCTTCTCGATGAGATTTTTCAACGCGCCGCCGAGCGGATACCAGGAGCCGCCCTGCGGGCCGGTGACGAGCTTCAGCTCGCCGGCCTGGGCCGCGCCCGCCGCCATGATCGCGACGCTCGCTGCAAGCAACAATGCCTTGGTGTGAGACTTCATTTGGTTTCCTCCAGTGTGGTCGGTGTCTTATTGATTGGCTTGCTGTTGTTTTCCCGCCTGCATCGCCGCCCGGTCTGCGCCGGGTCCGCAACCGCCGGACGCCTTATTCCGGCGACTCTTAGGCCAACATCGCCAAATCGTCAACTTGAATGACAAATTTGCTGGACTGGTCTAAATTGCCGCCGGAGGAACGGGGACGGCAATCCCCCTCCCAACCACGGAGATTATCAGGCGTGCCCAAGCCGACTGCAAGAAGATTGGAGCGCGACGAAGCGCAGACGGCGGCGCTGGACGGCACACGCATGACGCATGGACTGGTGCTGGTGCCGGGACGGCGGCAGCGGCTGGGTGACCAGCTCTATGGCCAGATCCTCGACCAGATCGTCTCGGGCCGGCTGAAAGAAGGCGAAAGGCTGCCGACCGAGAAGGAGATCTGCGCCATGTTCGGCGTGTCGCGTCCGGTGGTGCGAGACGCGCTGCTGAGGCTGCGCGCCGACGGCCTGCTACAGGCGCGCCAGGGCAGCGGTACCTATGTGATGCGCCGACCGGCGGACCGGCTCAAAAAGTTCGCCACCACTGCGGAACTGGCCGTTTTCCTGCGCTGTCTGGAGGCCCGGCTACCGCTGGAAGCCACCTGCGCCAAGCTGGCGGCAGAGCGGCGCACGCCCGGTCAACTGGCCCGCATCCAGAGCGCGCATGACCGGCTCAAGCGCGACATTTCCGAGACCGGACACATGACACCCGAAAGCGATCTGGCGTTTCACGCCACCATCGCGGCAGCAACCGGCAACGAGTTCTTCTCCGACCTCTTGCAGCACATCCACGAGGCGGTCAGCGGCTTCATGAAGCTGTCGCTCAGCCTAACCCGCACCAGTTCGCGCGATCGGGTCCGCCAGGTGCTCGACGAGCACACCTATATTCTCGAAGCCATACAGGCGCAGGAGCCGGAAGAGGCGGAGACGGCCATGGCGTTTCACATCGGCCAGTCGCGCCGCCGCGTGACCGACAGGCGGCGGGACAAGTAGCCAGGGTTACGCACTGACGCTGGCAAGTTGTCAGGTTTGTTGATATTTTGACCTTTCGGGGGGTCCGTCCGGACGCCCGCAACCAGAACAATATACTCAAGGGGGAAGCCAGCCGTGGACGTTCCAGCCAACCATTTCAAGCGCGCGATCAAGGGCGGAAACCATCAGCTCGGTTTCTGGTGCAGCCTCGCCAGCAACATTTCCGTCGAGATACTCGCCGGGTCCGGTTTCGACTGGCTGTTGCTGGACACGGAGCATTCGCCCAATGACGTGCCGCAGGTCTACGGGCAAATGCAGGCAATGATGGAGAACCCATCCTGCCACCCGATCGTCCGCCCGCCCTGGAACGACATGGTGTTCATCAAGCGCTACCTCGACATGGGCGTGCAGACGTTGCTGATCCCCACCGTGCAAACGAAGGAAGAGGCGGAAGCGGCGGTCGCTTACACGCGCTACCCGCCCAAGGGCGTGCGCGGTTTCGCTTCAGCGTCACGATCTTCGCGCTTCGGCCGGGTGAAGGACTATCACACGAAATGCGAGAGCGAGATCTGTGTTCTGGTGCAGATCGAAACGCGCCAGGGCCTCGACAATCTCGACGCGATTTCGCGCGTGGAAGGCGTCGACGGCGTGTTCATTGGTCCCGGCGACCTGTCGGCCGGCATGGGCTATCTGGGCGACCAGGGGAATCCGGAGGTGCGCAAGGTGATCGAGGACGCGATCAGGCGCATCCGCGCGGCCGGCAATGCGCCGGGCATTCTTACGCCCGACGAGACGCTGGCGCGGGCCTACATGGAGGCGGGTTGCCTTTTTACCGCCGTGGGTTCCGACTCCGGCCTGCTGGCGCGCGGGTCCGAACAGATCGCGCGGAAATTCAAGTGACATCAGGCGGGCGTCCCGCAGATGATGCCGCCCAGGGAGCCACGACATGACGCAACCTTGCGATCTCGATGCGGTGGAAGCGCGCCGGCTGATCGGACTGAAAGAGCTGTCGCCGGTGGAACTGCTCGACAGTTGCCTTGCGCGCATCGAGGAAGTTGACGGCGCCCTTAACGCCATTACGGCGTCGGATGCGAAAGGCGCGCGCGGCGCAGCCAAGACCGCTGAGAAGGCGGTGCTGAAGGGCGAGCCGCTCGGTTCCTTGCACGGGCTGCCTATCGCTGTGAAAGACCTGCAGGCAACCAGGGGGCTGCGCACCACCTGGGGTTCGCTGCTCTACAAGGATCATGTGCCGAAGGAGGACGACCCGATGGTCGCCAATCTTCGCGCGGCGGGCGGCATCATCTTCGCCAAGACCAACACACCCGAATTCGGCGCGGGCGCCAACACCACCAACCGCGTGTTCGGGGCAACCGGCAACCCGTTCGACCCGAAAAAGACCTGCGGCGGCTCCTCCGGCGGATCGGCAGTTGCAGTGGCAACCGGCATGGCCCCGCTGGCAACCGGCTCCGATCACGGCGGCAGCCTGAGAACGCCGGCCGCCTTCTGCGGCATCGTCGGCTTTCGTCCCTCCCCCGGCCTGATCCCGCGCCTGACGTCGCCGGTCGGCCTGCTGCCGATGCCGGTGGGAGGTCCGATGGGACGCACGGTCGCGGACGCGCATCTGCTGCTGAAGGCGCAGCTGCGGATCGACAAGCGTGACCCCTTCAGCAGCGGCGATGTGTTGCACCTGCCGGGCACACTGTCGGGCGCAGACCTTGGCTCATTGCGCGTCGCCTTTTCCACCGATCTTGGCTGCGCGCCAATCGACAAGGGAATCGCACGCACGTTCAAGGCGCGCTGCAGGGCCATTGGCCGCTTCTTCGGCGAGGCCCAAAGACGGGACCCCGAACTGAAGGGCGTGCATGACGCCTTCGATGTGCTGAGGGCCATTCATTTCGTCGCCGCGCACAAGGAACGGCTGGAGAAGAGCCGTGACCTGCTTGGACCCAATGTCATCAGCAACACCGAGCGAGGACTGAAATACACGCTGCCGGACGTGGCGCGCGCCCATGCGGCGCAGACGGCGCTCTACAAGACGTTCGTGGAATTCTTCGACGAGGTGGACATCCTCATTTGTCCGGCGGCGGCCGTCAGTCCATTCCCACTTTCGCAGCTTTTCGTGGAAAGCATCAACGGCGAAAAGATGCCAACCTACATGCGCTGGCTCGCAGTCACCTATGCGCTGACCATGGCGCTTCCGGCGGCATGCTGCCTGCCTTGCGGGAGCGACGAGACAGGGATGCCCTTCGGCATTCAGGTGGTGGGCCCCAATGGTTCGGACGCGCTGGTGCTGGAGGTGTCGCATGCGCTGGAGCAGGCACTGTCAGGCAACACTTCCACCGCCAGGCCGGTCGCGCGCCTCGCGGGATTAAGGCGCGGGAGGAGGAAATCATGATCGCGGTCATATTCGAGGTCTGGCCGGCGGAAGGAAAACGGCAGGCTTATCTGGATCTCGCGGGCGAGTTGAAGCCGCTGCTGGAGACGATGGAGGGCTTTATCTCGGTGGAACGGTTCGAGAGCATCTACGAGCCGGGAAAGATGCTGTCTCTTTCAGTCTGGGAGGACGAGGAGGCCGTCAGCCGCTGGCGCAAGGTGGCCGAGCATCGCTTTGCGCAGGCGAAAGGGCGAAGGAGCATCTTCGCCGACTACCGGCTGCGCGTCGCTGGCGTGATCCGCGACTACGGCAAGACCCGGCGCGAACAGGCGCCGGAAGACCTGCGCGCCAGCGCGCTCTGAGGCGGCGTTCCGGTGTGACTGCGGCCCCACCCTCTCCGGATGAGAACGTCATTGCCGCACTGCGCCGGATGGGCCTCGTCAGAGACGCCGAGGAATTG
The DNA here is from genome assembly GCA_036155355.1 of Pseudomonadota bacterium. Lineage (GTDB taxonomy): Bacteria > Pseudomonadota > Alphaproteobacteria > Rhizobiales > Methyloligellaceae > JAYZVT01. The sequence continues at coordinate 3,935 of JAYZVT010000191.1, read as the reverse complement.
CGGTTCACAGCGCTGGGTGGCGGTGTCGCCTCGGACATCTGGAAAGTTGACTGTCGCGGCGACTGTTTCTGCGTGAAGCGCGCACTGGCAAAGCTGCGCGTGGCGCGCGACTGGCGCGTGACCGTGGAGCGCAGCGCCTATGAAGTGGCATGGCTGGAGACGGTTGCGGGCATCCTGCCCAATGCGGTTCCGCGTCTGCTCGGATCGGACGCGCGCGAGCACCTGTTCGCCATGTCCTGGATGCCCGAGGACCGTTTTCGCAACTGGAAATCGTTGCTGATGCGGGGCGATGTGAGGCCGGGAGTGGCGGCGGCAGTGGGTGCGGCCCTCGCCACCATACATTCAGGCACCGCGGGCGACGCGGCGATCGCCGCGCGATTTCCCACCGACGCCATCTTCAGGGATATCCGGCTGGACGCCTATCTCGGCGCCGCCGCCGACATGCATCATGCAAACAGGGCGCGGCTGCACGAACTGATCGACAGGACGGCCACGACAAAACTGGCGCTCGTCCATGGCGACGTGAGCCCGAAGAACGTTCTCGTTGCCGACACGGGACCGGTGTTTCTCGATGCGGAATGCGCCTGGTATGGCGATCCTGCCTTCGACCTGGCCTTCTGTCTCAATCACCTGTTGCTGAAATGCCTGTGGCGGCGGCAGAGCGCGCGAGACTATGCGGCGGCCTTCGCCGAGCTGGCGGCAAGCTATCTCGCGGGCGTCACCTGGGAGGCGGCCGGCTCCATCGAGGCCCGCGCTGCTCACCTGCTTCCTGGCCTGCTGCTGGCAAGGATCGACGGCAAGTCTCCGGTGGAATATGTCACCGGGGAAGAAGACAAGCGCATTGCACGGGACTTTTCATCCAACTTCCTGCTCAGACCGGCGGACAGTCTCGCGGCGCTGCGCGGGCACTGGGAAGAGGCGATGACGGCATGAACGGGAGAATCGCCAAGGTCGTGGGCCGCCGCATCTGGGACTCGCGCGGCCGGCCGACAATTGAGGTGGATGTCATGCTGGAGGGAGGCGCAATTGGCAGGGGCGTAGCTCCGGCGGGCGCTTCCACCGGGAGCGCGGAAGCACTTGAACTGCGCGATGGCGGCAATGCGCTGGGCGGCTTTGGAGTCTCCCGCGCGCTCGCCGGCGTCAACGGAGAGATCAACAGCGCCCTACAGGGGATGGATGCAGCCGGACAGGAGGCTATCGACGCCCGGCTGATGGAGATCGACGGCACGCCCAAAGCGGCGCGATTGGGGGCCAATGCTCTCATCGCCACTTCGCTCGCAGTTGCGTCGGCGGCGGCGGCGGCAGCCCGTCAACCGCTGTGGCGCCATCTGGCCGGGGGCACCGAACCGCAGCACCTGCCGCTGCCCGAAATCCAGATCTTCGGCGGCGGCGCCCATGCGGGACGGCGCGTCGATGTGCAGGACTTCATGGTCATCGCCGTCAGCGCGCCCGACTATGCGACGGCGCTGGAATGGACGGCCGAAGTGTATCGAGCGGCCGGCGATCTCATGTGCGACGCGGGCCGGCTGCAGGGCGTCGCCGATGAGGGCGGGTGGTGGCCCGCGTTCGACTCCAATGAGGAAGCACTCGAATATCTCTTGCGGGCGATCGAGCGGGCCCGGCTCGCGCCGGGCGAGCAGATGGCCATATCCCTCGATATCGCCGCGAGCGAGTTCGGCAGGAAAGGTCAATATATGTTGGCGCGGGATGGCCGGAAACTCGACAGCGATGGTCTCGCGGACATGCTGCTTGGATGGCTGGGAAAATTTCCCATCGTCTCCATCGAAGACCCGCTCGGGGAGGACGATCCGGACGGACTTGCCGCCTTCACGCGCGCGGCAGGATCCCAGGTGCAGGTGGTGGGCGACGACTTTCTGTGCACCGACGCCGTCCGGATCGCCACCGCCGCGCGGGCGGGACAATGCAACTGCACGCTCATCAAGCCGAACCAGATCGGAACCCTGACGCACGCCAGTACAGCGGTTGAAGCAGCGCGGAAAGCAGGCTGGGGAACAATTGTTTCCGCGCGCTCCGGGGAGACGGAGGATGCGGCCATTGCGCATATCGCTGTAGGCTGGGGCATCCGGCAGCTGAAGGTCGGCTCATTCGCAAGGTCCGAACGCATGGCGAAGTGGAACGAGGGACTGCGGATTGCGGAAACTGCGGCATGTGGCGGCGCACTGCCGCCAAGAAGCGCCTTCCCCTGGGGCGGGCGGAAATAGACGGGGCAAGGATCATGACGCGCATTGTTTTTCTGGACAGGGCCACGATCGGCCCTTCGGTAACAATCAACAAGCCCCGCTTCAAGCACGAGTGGGTCGAGTATGACCGCACGCCGCCAGCGAATGTGGCCGAGAGACTGAAGGGCGCCGACATCGCCATCACCAACAAGGCGCCCATACGGGACGACGCGCTGGCGAAAGCTTCCGGACTGAAAATGATTTCCATTGCCGCCACCGGGTATGACGTGATCGACGTTCCAGCCTGCGCCAACCGGGGGATCGTCGTATCGAATGTGCGCGGCTACGCGATCAATACTGTTCCGGAACACGCCCTCGCCCTGATGCTGGCGCTGCGGCGTTCGCTGATCGGCTACCGTGACGACGTGTTCGCGGGCGAGTGGCAGAAGGCGGACCAGTTCTGTTTCTTCAATCACCCCATGCGCGACATGGCCGGATCGACGCTCGGGATCATGGGCGAAGGCGTGATCGGTCAATCGGTGGCGAGGCTGGCGCAGGCCTTCGGTATGAAGACGCTGTTCGCCGCGCATAAGGGGGTTTCCGGGCTGGGGCCGCTCTACACGCCTTTCGACGAGGTGCTGGAGACTAGCGACATCATTACGTTGCACTGCCCGCTGACGCCGGCGACGCGGAACATGATTGCCATGCCGGAATTCCGCAAGATGAAGAAGCGGCCACTGCTCATCAACACCTCGCGCGGCGGTCTGGTTGACGAGGACGACCTGGTGACGGCGATCGAGGAAGGATTGATCGCTGGCGCGGGCTTCGACGTGCTGACGAAGGAGCCACCGCCCAGGGGGCATCCCTTAGAGCGCATCTGGAAGCGGCCCAACGTGATCGTCACGCCGCATGTGGCCTGGGCCAGCGAGGAGGCGATGCAGACGCTGTGGGACCAGGTCATCACGCATATCGAGAATTTCGCCGCGGGCACGCCCTCCAATTTGGTACGCTGACGAACGCGGCGCTCGCGGCTGCGGCGCGAGCGTGATACGCATGTGGCAGCAGAAGACGCCTGCCTGAAGGGCCGCCGGGATGGTGTTCCGAGTACTGTTGGGTCTCGATATCGCGGCCGCCGCGATCGTCGTCTATTTCTTCATCATCGGGCTGGCCGACGGGTCGATCTCGTCATTCAATATTGGGCTCTGGATCGTCCTGCTGATGGGCGTGGCCGCGATCCTCGCGGGCGGGATTTTCCTGCGCAAGGCGGGAAGGACGGCGGCCTCAAGCCTCCTGCTGTCGCTGCTAGCGGTGCCAACGGCGGCCTATGGCCTGATGATTGCCGCCATCATCCTGTCCGGGGCGAGATGGAACTGAGCCGACGCGCCTGCTCCAGTCGCGCCGCATCCGGCCCAATGGCGCCGTCCCGCGCTCAACACATATATATATTCAAATTATTGCAAGTGGTTTTCCCCTCGGCTATCGTCTTGGTCAAAGGCCAATGGAGACGCCATTTCCGGCAAGACGGGTATGCCGGAAAGTGAAATGAACCGTCTCGTATTCCGAACTATCAATTGCCGCTCGAATGCCGATCAGCTATCGTATGGCTCAAAACATAAGTTCAACGGGGGGATGACCCGACTATGCTTACCGTCAATCCGTTCGCAGAACTGTCAGCGTCGATTTCGCCGACGGTCATGCAGACTTTTGTCGTGTTGATGATCCTTCTGGTAGCCGGCGGCACCCTCTTCGACATCA
>JAYZVT010000190.1:0-6379 GCA_036155355.1 Pseudomonadota bacterium | reverse complement strand
GCCGTCGGGCAGCAGCAGCTTGCACATGGGATTGGACGGCGGAAGGCGCGAGTGCTGGCGCTCCTCGCCCATGTCGAGCTGGTTGCGGTTCAACAGCCAGGTCAGCTGGTTGACGATCTTTTCGCGCTTGTAGGCGCTGCCGCGCAGCGACATGGCGAATCCGCCCGGATAGACCCGCACCAACTCGCCTTCCAGCCGGCCCAGTTGCTCCACATAGACGACGATCTTCTCTCCGGGCTCGCCCGAAATCACCGCCCGTATGGCCAGCCCGCCCGCCGAGACGTTATGGATCTCGCAAGGATATTCGTTCTTGTCCTCGCGCATGAAGCGGCCGAGGAGCTTGATTCTGACTCGCTGGTGCCGCCGCCGGTCGCGCACGATCTTTACCCTGTTGCCGTTGGACTTCAGCGTATGGCGGGGCGCCTGCGCTGCCGCCGCACTGCGAGTCCGTGGAATTTTGCCGCCGGCAGGCGCGACGCCGCGACTTCCGATATCAGTCATGCGTCAGGATCGTCGCCGAGGAACCTTGACATCTCTCGGTATCGTATCGGGACCACGGTTAAGGAAGGGCTAAACCGGGCGTCTCGCCAGGCCTTCCGTGGGCAGGACTGCGAAGGGAGCGGGGCTCTCCCAAGGTCATGCGTCCTGCGTGCGGCCCCCGTCATAGACCCGGAAGCGGCGCTTGCCGTCTCCCGCGACCGCGAAGGAGCGGTCGTTGGCTGAGGCTGCCTCCCGCGCGACCCAGGGCGGTCCGTCCGGCCAGACCAGGTCCAGCTTGTCGATGGCGTGCGAGACGAAGGGGGCCGTGCCGAGCCAGTAGGGGTTTTCGGCCGACGAGATGGCGCCGATCATGCGGTTGACCTTGCTGCTGCCATGCAACAGCGGCAGCAGGATCAGTTCGGAGGTCAGGCTGCGGCCGTCATCGCGGGTCGAAACAAAGGTGGCGGTGGCCACCGCATGTTCCTCGACGACGTTAACGACCAGTGTTTCCATGGCTTCCCGGTCGTCGCGGCTCCACAGGTCGAGCAAATCCGTGCCGCGCAGCTCCTGGCCGAACTGGGCGCAGATACGGCTGCCCGCCAGCCGGAAGCGCAGTTGCGTGCGCCCGGAATGCTCCACCACGAAGGTGTCGGGCAGTATGGCCGCGATATGGCTCGGCTCGATTTCAAAGCGTTCAGGCGCCGGGCGGCTGCCGCGGACGCGGTTCCAGTAGTCGAAGAGAGCCTTGCTCGTGCTGTGTTCCATGACGCCGTTCCTGTATCGCCGGAGCTTTTCGCCGGCTTGTCTCCAATCGAACCGCCTGGCCTTGTAATTTGATGCGGCTCTGTCCCGAATTGGCACGGGCCGCGTGCATTGACGGGCGGTTGGACATGGAGAAGCAGGGCGCGTGCCACGCGCGAGCCTGAACGGACTGTGAGGGGAGGCGGGCTTGCCGGGAGGGCGTGGGGCGGCTATGTCCGCCACTGTCAACGTTAACGCCGGGTAGGGATCATGCAGCCGCGTCAGGCCATCTTCAACGTGCCGGGCGCCGTTCTGGCCGCGCTTGGCGTTATGGGCGCCGTGCATATGCTGCGCTCGGTGCTGCCGTCCGACGACGAGCTGCTGCTGACGCTTGCCCTGGCCTTCATCCCGGCCCGTTACGGGGATATGGAGGGGACGCTTCCCGGCGGCGAGCTGGCGGGCGTCACCTCATTCGCCACCTACATGTTCGTTCATGGCGACCTCACACACCTGTTGGTTAACGCCATGTGGATGCTTGCCTTCGGCAGCGCCATCGCCAAGCGGGTGGGCAACCTTCGCTTCCTGCTGTTCTCGCTGCTGTGCGGTATCGCCGGCGCGCTGGTGCATCTCGTCCTCCACTGGGGCGAGGCTGTGCCGGTCGTCGGCGCGTCAGCAGCCATTTCGGGACAGATGGCGGGCGCGGTCCGCTTTCTGTTCGCGGGACCCAAAAGCTTTGGCGCCAGTCCGGAAGTGCTGCGCACAATCCCGCTGGCCGGCATCGGCGCGACCCTGTCCAATCCGCGCATGATCGTGTTCCTGGCCGTGTGGGCGGGCGTCAACCTGATCTTCGGGCTCGGCTATCTCCAGTTCGGAACGGGCGGGGCGAGCATCGCCTGGGAAGCGCATATTGGCGGTTTCGTGGCGGGCCTGCTCGGCATCGGCCTTTTTGACCGTCGTCCCGCGGCGACCCCGGATCCGCATTAACCTCGCTCGCACTTGCGCGCCGGCCCATATGGCCACATCATGTGTTGATCGCGCACGGTCGCGACGATGACACGGACAAGCGGCCGGCGCGCCGGAGGTGCGCTATGAATGTGTCGTCCATTCTCAAGGACAAGGGATCTGAAGTCGTGAGTGCGTCGCCCGACGCGACGCTATTCGATATTGCCAAGCTGCTCGCCGAGCATGGAATCGGCTGCGTCGTCGTCACCGACGAGAACGGCGGAATTGCCGGCATCTGCTCGGAGCGCGATATCGTCCGCACTATGGCCAAGCGCGGACCCTCGGCCATGGAAGAACCTGTCCTGCGCAGCATGACGAAGAAGGTCGTTACCTGCGAGGTGACAGACACCGTCGATCGGCTGATGGCGCGCATGACCGCGGGTCGTTTCCGTCACTTGCCGGTGCTGGTCGATGACCGCCTGGCCGGGATCGTGTCCATTGGCGACGTGGTGCGTATGCGGATTGCCGAGGCCGAAATGGAAGCGGCCGCCATGCGCGACTATATCGCCACCGGCTGAGCGGGTCAGGCGGCGATGGCCGCCAGCGTTCTCTGAATTTCGGCTATATCTCGCTGGACTGCTTCATAGCCCGCGGGAATGCATGTCCCCGCGCAGTGGAAGTCGAAGAGACGCAGCTTGCCGAGCCTGGGCGTTAGCGTGAAGTCCGGCGGATCGCCCGCCAGTCGCGCCCGCGCTATGCGATCCTGCACAATGTTGAATGCATCCATCATGACGCTTGAGATGCCCGGTGCGTCGCTGCCGCCGCCGCCGAAGAACTGGCGCTGCAGCAGGCGCCGGGCCGCATGTCCGTTGCCGGCGGGACCCGCGTCGGCGGCGTCGGCCAGCAGGTCTTCCTCCAGCGCCTCCTGGTCGGGAATGACCGAACCCTTGACGAAGGCATCGGCGTTGAGGTTGACGGCGATGACTACGTTGGCGCCCAGCGCGCGGCAGACCGAAACCGGAATCGGATTGACGAAGGCGCCGTCGATCAGCCAGCGCCCGTTCAGATGCACCGGCCGGAAGATGCCCGGCAGCGCGTATGACGCGTGCATGGCCGGCACCAGCCGGCCCTTGGACAGCCAGATCTCGTGCCCGGACCCCAACTCCGTCGCCACCGCGACGAAGCGGCGTTCGAGGTCGGAGATCATGAAGTCCTTGAGATGCCCGTCTAGTTCCGCACAGAGCCGCCGGCCCGAAATCAGGCCCGAACCGCCGAAGTTGAAGTCGAGGAAACCGAAAATCTTGCGGCGGTTGAGCGATAGCGCGAAGTCCTCAAGCTCTTCCAGCTTGCCGGCGGCGTAGCAGCCGCCGACGACCGCGCCGATGGACGTACCCGCGATCACGTCCGGCTCGATACCGGCTTGGATCAGCGCCTTGAGTACGCCGATATGGGCCCAGCCGCGCGCCGCGCCGCCGCCCAGTGCTATGCCGATCTTTGGCTTTCTCATTACGCGTAACACCGCCTCGGCCTTTCTCGTGCAAGACCCGTTCCACCGGGTCCGGTGCGGCACTCTTCAAGGGCGCTTATGGATAACGCCGGATTTACCGGCCCCGTTCCCGCGGACACCCCGCGGATGCAGGAAAGCGCCCAACCTGACAACCCTAGGTCCATGAGGCTTAAGCCATGGTTAAGGGGGCGTTAAAGCCGGGTTCAGCCTTGCCCGCGGCCTAGAGCTGGGTGGGGTTCGGCGCGTCTCCGTATACCGCCTTGGGATCGAACGTCTTCTCGTCTTCGCGGTACTGCAGGACCGTCCCGGGAGACGGCGATTGGCCGAGCGGCACGGATCGGTAGAAACAGGACCTGTAGCCCACGTGGCAGGACGCGCCCGAACCGGCCACGTCCACCTTGAGCCAAACGGCGTCCTGGTCGTCGTCGATGCGCAGATCGACAACTTTCTGGACCAGTCCGCTGGTGGCACCCTTGTGCCACAGCGTCTGGCGCGAACGGCTCCAGTAGTGGGCCTCGCCGGTCTCGATGGTGCGGGAAAGCGCCTCCGCATTCATGTAGCCGAGCATCAGCACCTCGCCCGACCGGGCGTCGGTGGTGACGACCGGCAACAGTCCGGCCTCGTCGAACTTGGGCGCCAGGTCGGTGCCTTCCTCGACCTGTTCGACGCTCTTGCGGCTGGCGAAACTGCTCATCTCGTTACGTCTTCTTCTGGCATTCCGCTGTGCCGGCGCCGGGCGGGCTCAGACCCTGTCGGGCCGTCCGGTCATCAGCATGAAACGCGACTGCTGTGCGGGATCGTCCTTGAACACGCCCCGGAATTGCGTGGTGATTGTGGCGACATTAGGTTTGTTCACGCCGCGCAGCGACATGCACTGATGCACCGCCTCGATCATCACGGCGACGCCGCGCGGCTTGAGCGCCTCATCGATGGCCTCCGCGATCTGCGCCGTCATCGTCTCCTGGGTCTGCAGCCGGCGTGCGAATATCTCCACCACGCGCGCCAGCTTGGATATGCCGACAACCTGTTCGGATGGGAAATAGGCCACATGGGCCCGGCCGATGAACGGCACCATGTGATGCTCGCAATGGGAATAGACGTCGATGTCGCGCAGCATGACGATGTCGTCATAGCCTCCGACCTCGTCGAAAGTGCGCGACAAGGCATCAATCGGACACTCGTCGTAGCCCTTGAAGAATTCGCGATAGGCGTTGACCACGCGCTTTGGTGTGTCGATGAGGCCCTCACGCCGCGGATCGTCGCCCGCCCAGGCGATGAGCGTGCGGACCGCCTCTTCAGCCTCCGACTGCGACGGCCGCTTGACGTCGGGACCGGCGCCGACGCGGGCCTTGGAGGTGGGCAGTTTCTTCACGATGGCGTCCATCGGGTATCCTTTCGGGCGGCTGCGGTCAGGGCAGCCTTCGAAGCAAAGTTGCCCAATTATACAGCCAATTCGGGCCCCTTGCGTAATTCCTCGTCAGGCATAGTTATGAAGCGTGACGGCCTTGCGGACCCGTTCTCTGGACCTATCGCCGCAGGGCCGGATAGATTTAATCTGCGCCGCAATTGCGGGGCAGGATATAACCATGCGGCGGGGCCGCCGCAAGGTCCGCGAGGCTAAATTTACCGCGATGCGCCAATGACTTTGCTCGATGACATATACAGCCCGCGAATCCTGGAGTTGGCCGCCAACATTCCCCTGGGTGAGCGTCTTGCCGGGCCTGACGCGACCGCGACCGCACATTCCAAGCTGTGCGGCAGCACGGTCACGGTCGATCTGGACCTCGAAGACGGCCGCGTCGCGCGATACGGTCAAACGGTGAAGGCCTGCTTGCTCGGCCAGGCCGCCGCATCGATCATGGCGCGCAACATTGTCGGCACAACTCCGGGTGAGTTGCGTCGGGTCGGTGCCGAGATGCGTGCCATGCTCAGGGAGAATGGACCGTCGCCCACCGGCAGGTGGGCCGACCTCGCCGTGCTGGAGCCCGTGCGCGACTACCGCGCGCGCCACGCCTCGACCCTGCTGGTGTTCGATGCGGTGGAAGACGCGCTGGCGCAGATCGAGAAGGCCGGGACGGGCGCCTCGGGCAACTCCGTCAGGTCCGGAGCCTGACGCCTCGATGGCCGAACCGAAACCGGCACCGATTGTCGATCCCGCCACTGTGCAGGGCCGCCGCGGCACGATTTATCCGCAGCCATATGATCGGGGCTTCGAGGGGCGCGAAAAGAAGGCGTTGGGAGACGCAACCGGACTCAGCCAGTTTGGCGTCAACCTCGTCACCCTCGATCCCGGCGCCATGTCCTCCCAGCGTCATTGGCACGAACGCGAAGACGAATTCGTCTTCGTGCTCGAGGGCGAAATCGTCCTGATAACAGATGCGGGGGAGACACTGCTTCGGCCCGGCATGGCCGCCGGCTTTCGCGCCGGAGATCCCGACGGCCACCATCTCCTCAACCGCACCGGCAAGCCGGTGCGCTATCTCGAGGTAGGCAGCCGCTACGCGAGCGAGACCGCCCATTATCCGGACATCGACCTGAAGGCGGTGAAAGAGCAGGGGCGATTCCGCTTCACCCGAAAGTCGGGGGAACCCTTCAACCCATCCGACAAATGAGCGCGTCTACGCCAGGCCAGTGCCGCTTCGTCAGCAGCGGCGACATGAGGCGCGTGCTCGACCTTGGCAAGCTGATTGACGCGCTTGAGCAGGCCCA
>JAYZVT010000189.1:0-4290 GCA_036155355.1 Pseudomonadota bacterium | reverse complement strand
GGGCGTTATGCTCATGTATCGGAAAAGCGGTGGGCCCTATGACGAGTTCTACAGCTCAAAAGGAGACTTGAGGAAGCTACGAAGGTGGGTCACGACCTTGCAGAGTGACAAGCTGCCGGTCGGGCTGTTCATCCCTTTCAGGGAAGCCTGGAAGGCGGTGAAGGAATTCATCGAGACCGACGGTGCGCTGCCGAATTCCATCTCGTGGGTTGAGAACAGCACGCTGCCCGCAGGCACCTTTCCGCCTCCATAAGCTGAGACACACGGGATCGTGTTGTCGACTCTTCAGACCTCAGACCCAACTCACCTTCCGCTCCGCGTCGATCACGAGGATGCGGTCCTGACGCACTTTCATCTGCGCCGCCTCGTTGCCCGGAAGGTTCTGCAGCTTCGCGCAGATCACCCGGTGGATGCCGCCATGGGTGACGACAATGCTGTCGCGCGAAACGCCGTCGAACCATTGCAGCGCCCGCGCCTGCACCATGGCGAAGCTCTCCCCGCCCTCGCCAGGCGCCACCGTGTTCCACGGGTCGGCGAAGCGCGCCTCCATGACGGCGGCGTCCTGCGCGCGCAACTCGTCCCAAGTGCTCCCCTGCCATCGGCCGAAATTGATCTCCATGACGCGGGGGTCAGTCTTGTATCCATCGGGAGGAAGGCCAAGCTGTCCGCGCACGATCTCCATGGTATGTCGCGTGCGCAAGAGCGGGCTTGACACGTAGTCGAATGCGGAAGGATTGCCCAGCAGCCCACGCAGCACTGCGCCGTTGCGTTTCGCCTGCGCTCGGCCCTTGTCGTTGAGCGGCGTGTCCGCCTGGCCTTGCAGACGCTCGGTCGCGTTCCAGTCGGTCTGGCCGTGACGGATCAGATAGATGACGGGCAAGAGGTGTTCTACTCGTCCTTGATGACGGAGATGTCGGGCGCGTCCTCGTTCTTCATGCCAACCACGTGATAGCCCGAGTCCACGTGATGCACCTCGCCGGTCACGCCGCGCGACAGATCGGAGAGCAGATACATGCCGGCTCCGCCGACGTCCTCGATCGACACAGTGCGGCGCATGGGCGAATTGTATTCGTTCCATTTGAGGATGTAGCGGAAGTCGCTGATGCCCGATGCCGCCAGTGTCTTGATAGGGCCCGCCGAGATGGCGTTGACGCGGATGTTCTGCTTGCCGAGATCGGCGGCGAGATAGCGTACGCTCGCCTCCAGCGCCGCCTTGGCCACGCCCATGACGTTATAGTGAGGCATCACCTTTTCCGCGCCGTAATAGGTCAGCGTCAATAGCGAGCCGCCGTTGGTCATGAGCTTCTCGGCGCGTTGGGCGACGGCAGTGAAGGAAAAGCAGGAAATGGCCAGCGTCTTGTCGAAGTTTTCCGCGGTGGTGTCCACATATCGCCCGCCGAGTTGGTCCTTGTCGGAGAAGGCGATGGCGTGGACCACGAAGTCCAGCCCGCCCCAGGCTTTCTTCAGCTCGTCGAATACCGCGTCCATGGAGCCCGCGTCGGTGACGTCGCAGGGCAGTACCAGCTTGCTGCCGATTTCAGAGGCGAGCGGCACAACGCGCTTCTTCAAGGCCTCGCCCTGATAGGTGAGGGCGATCTCGGCCCCCTGCGCATGGCAGGCCTTGGTGATGCCCCAGGCGATGGACCGGTTGTTGGCGACACCCATGACCAGGCCGCGCTTGCCTGCCATCAAATTCCCTGCATTCCCCATGGGGCGCTCCCGATCCGAAATGTGTTCGGTGATCGTATATGATCGGCAGGCAGCGTCCAGCAAAGGGGCTGGCCGTGTCCGCCCGCGCTGGCACATAGACCATCCCGGCAGGAGAGAAAAGCCCCTCCGGGTTGGTGGGCCTATCAGAGTGTCCAGCGGCCGTCAGGCTGGCGGCAGGCTATCGTCTCGATCTGCTTGATGTGGTCGGCGAGCCTCAGGGCATAGATGACGTGCCGGCAGACCCGGCCGTCGGCGTCCCTGAAAGCTGATGTCGGCTTGATGACGCCTTTGAGCTGCCGGTGACGCTTGTGCCAGATGAAGGCGCCGCCATCGCCGACCTCGTCCAGGGCGATCTTGAGCGCCTGGAGCACGGTTAGCCTGTCATTTTCGTCGAGGCGCGCACGCAATTCGTCAAGGGAGAGGGCAGTATCCTTGCCATCTGCATGGGCCTCCGGCAGCGAAGCCGGCTCAGGCGGCGAAAGCCTGGGGGCCTCGGACCGGGCGGTGGAGGCGAACAGCATGGCGGCAATGGCCGCCGCCACGGCTCTGGGGAACGTACGCATGACCAACTCGTTCACAAGAAACGCGAAATCCGGGAATCCCGGAGCACTATCTAACACCCTCATGTTGCGCTATCAGGGTGAGCAAAGAGTAAATGACCGGTTCGAAATCGGCTCCGGAGCCAATTTCCCGCGCCGGCAGGCCGGAACGACATGACCAAATCCGACTTCTACCCCGGTCCCCAGGCGGACGATTTCGCCGCCGTCAGCGAGCCTTTCGCCCTGTTCCGCGACTGGATGAAGGACGCCGAGGCGAATGAGCCCAATGATCCAAATGCGATGGCGCTCGCCACTGTCGATGCGTCCGGCCTCCCCAATGTGCGCATGGTGTTGCTCAAGGACGCCGATGAATCGGGCTTCGTCTTCTACACCAACCTGGAGAGCGCCAAGGGCCAAGAACTGCACGGTAATCCCAAGGCTGCCCTCTGCTTTCATTGGAAGTCGCTGCGCAGGCAGATCCGGGTGAGGGGACCGGTGAGTCCCGTGGCGTCCGCCGAGGCAGACACCTATTTTGCCTCTCGCCCCAAGGGCAGCCGCATCGGCGCCTGGGCTTCGGCGCAGTCGCGCCCTTTGGAAAGCCGTTTCGCCCTTGAGAAGGCGGTGGCGAAGTACACCGCGAAATACGGAATGGGCGAAGTGCCGCGACCGCCGCACTGGTCGGGCTTCCGCCTTGCGCCGGTGGAATTCGAGTTCTGGCATGACAGGCCGTTCCGGCTGCATGACCGGATCGTGTTTCGCCGGAAAGACAAATCGAAGGACTGGACACGCCAGCGACTGTATCCTTGATCATGGCCGCATGATTGGCATATCGGAGTCCGAATGACGCAGATACCCAACGAGGAGCGCAAGACGCTGATCCTGACCGGCGCCAGCCGCGGGATCGGCCACGCCACCGTCAAGCGCTTTTCCAGCGCCGGTTGGCGCGTTATCACCTGCTCGCGCCACGCTTTCCCGGAGGACTGTCCTTGGGAAATGGGACCTGAAGATCACATCCAGGTCGATCTGGCCAATGCCGACAATACGCGCGATGCCGTCGCGGAGATGAAGAAGCGCCTGAAGGACCAGGGCGGTCGTCTCAATGCGCTGGTCAACAACGCCGCCATTTCGCCAAAGGGTAAGGGCGGCGCGCGTCTCGGCGCCATCGACACCGATATCGACGATTGGCTGACCGTGTTCCGGGTGAACTTCTTCGCGCCCATCATGCTGGCGCGGGGCCTTCTGGACGAACTCAAGACCGCGCACGGCACGGTGGTCAACGTCACCTCGATCGCCGGCAGCCGCGTGCATCCTTTCGCTGGCGCGGCCTATGCCACGTCCAAATCCGCGCTGGCGGGCCTGACTCGCGAAATGGCCGCCGACTTCGGGCCGCACGGGGTCCGTGTCAACGCCATTTCCCCCGGCGAGATCGACACGTCGATCTTGTCGCCTGGCACGGAGAAGATCGTGCGCGAGCAGATCCCCATGAAGCGTCTGGGTGAGCCGGAGGAAGTCGCCAAGGCGATCTACTTCCTGTGTTCGGACCAGTCGAGCTATGTCAACGGCGCCGAGCTGCATATCAACGGCGGTCAGCACGTCTGACGCTTCCACCGTGCCCAGGTTCCTCAAATCAGCTATCTTTCTGACGCTTGTGCTTGCGGTCGGTGCCCGTGCGAGCGATTGGCAAGTGGAATTGGTTGATGTCCCGTCCGCACCTGTCCGGATGTTCTTTGGCCTCGACAATCCGGGCCTTGGTTCCGTGCGCATCGAGGCGCGGGACGGGAAGTGGTTTTATTTGGAGAATTGCGGTGAGCGCGTTTGCGCCAAGGCGTTCACCGATCCCTACCGGGCTCCGGCGATGCCACCGGGGGCGTTGCCGGATGGCCGGCTTGCTTCGGGCCGGCTTGATATTCGTGCTGCCTGGTACGCGAAGCCGACGAACCGCTATGGTCACGGCGTCCTCGGCGATGCCATCGAGGCCGAAGCGCTTGTTGTCGAAAACGAGCATAAGAAAAGGTTCACGCTCGAACTGGGCCTGGACTCC
>JAYZVT010000188.1:0-5419 GCA_036155355.1 Pseudomonadota bacterium | reverse complement strand
GTGGCTGGCGCTGGGCGCGGGCTACCTGGCCTGGTGGACGCTGTCGGCAAGGCCGCCCGCCGCGTCCGCGGATCTGGCGGAGGTAGCCGGCACGCTGCTCAAGGTCGAGGACATCAGCCGCTCGGCGGATTCGGTCCATCCGCTGCTCGACATCCTGGTCGCACTTCCCGATGGCAGCCGCACCGGCCTGTATATCCGTAACCGCCATGTGACGCTGAAACAGTTCCGCGTGCTGGTCGGCTCGGACGTGCGCGCACGCTATCAGGAGAGCAGCGGCATTGTGTACGAGTTCTTTGCCGGGGACCGGCAACTCATCGACTATCAGGAGAGTTACCTGCAGGCGCAGGGGAGTTACACTACGCTGGTGAGCGCCGCCCGAATCGTTTTCGCTGGCAGCGTTGTCTGCGCCGGATTCGGTCTGTTTGGATATTGGAGGGCGCGCCGCCGCATGGCGCGCGATCGAAACTGAAGCGTGAGCTTGACGCTGCGGGAGTTGGACAGGACAGATGACGGCATCGGGATTTCTTTACCCCGCGATCGGCGGCGCAATGATCGGGCTTGCTTCCATATTGCTGCTCGCCCTGCTCGGACGCGTGATGGGGGTCAGCGGCATCTATTCCAGCCTGCTGGCCTGGCGCGACGGGTCAGGCTGGAGGCTTGCCTTCATCCTCGGCACGCTGGCAGCGCCGGTGCTGCTGCTCCTGTCAGGCAGACCGATGTCGGTGCAGATTGCCGCTTCTCCGCCAGCGCTCGCCATTGCCGGTCTGATGGTCGGCGTGGGTGCGGGGCTCGGCAGCGGCTGCACCAGCGGTCATGGCGTATGCGGAATCTCGCGGCTGTCGCCCCGCTCCGTGGCGGCGACCATCGTGTTCATGCTGACCGGTTTCGCCACCGTCGCGGTGATGCGCCATCTGGTTGCGGGAGGCTAAAAATGAAAACCTATGCATCAGCTTTCGGCATCGGACTTTTGTTCGGCCTCGGCCTTTGCATTTCAGGCATGGCCAATCCGGCGGTGGTACTGGGCTTCCTCGATATTTTCGGACAGTGGAATCCGGCGCTGCTGATCGTCATGGTCGCGGCGCTCGCCGTCGGCATTCCAGGCTTTCGTCTGGTGAAGGGACGCAGGCCGCTGTTCGCGGGCGAAATGCACATTCCGACGCGGCGAGACCTGGATGCGCCGCTTATTGCCGGCGCGATCATTTTCGGCGTCGGCTGGGGCCTGGCGGGCATCTGCCCGGGCCCGGCTATCGTGCTGGCGGGCGTGGAGCCGCTGCCGGCATTCGTGTTTCTGGCGACGATGACGGCGGGTCTGTCGATCGCTGCAGTGCTGCGCGACTGGCTCAATGCACATGGCTGACGCAAGAAAAAGGCGGCCGGCGCTCCCAGCCCCTGTATGGCGGGGTGGCTGGGAGGCCGGCCTGGACGCGCCGGTTAGGCGATCATTACGCAGGGCTAGCGAGTCGGCGCCCTAGCGTGAACGCGAGACTAGCGATCTGCCGTCCGCGACGCGCGTTCGTACCAGGCTTGCGCCTGTTCCTTGTCCGGCTTCACGCCGAGCACGCCCAGCTTGGCGAGGTGCTCGGGGTCGAAGCTCTTGCCCATGGCCGTCATCGCGAGGCGGCTGCCCCGGCGTGCGGCATGTTCGTAAATCAACCTTGCTCCGGCGATGTCGCCGGCTTTCATCATCTCGTCTCCGCGGGCCAGCAGCTTGGCTTCGATCTCCTTCGGCAGCGCGGCCTGCGGCTTGGGCGCGACCGGAGCGGCAGCCGGCTCGGGACGGACTGTGGCCGCCTCGGGCCTGGCGGTTGGCGCGGCGACTGCAACGGTGGTCGGAGAAGCGCCGCCGGGGGCCGGTTCGCGCGGCGTCTTGAGGGGGGACGCAGCGACGAGGGGAGCGGTTCCGGCTTGCCCGGCGGCATGGGTCACACCATCCGGCGAACGGGGGGCGCGAGCCGGATCGATGACCACGTCAATTAAACGGGCCTCGGGAACCTTTCCGTCGCTCTTGACAAACGTCACTTCGATATCGACCTGCTGGCTGCCGAAGCCAGGCGGCACGGTCATCGTCAGGCTGCCTGCATCGGCGAAGTCCACGATCCAGATGCCGCCGCCGATATTGCGCCCGGTAGACAGCGTTGCCGATTCCGGAACACCCTGAACCATAAGCGAAATTTCCGTTCCCGCCTCGGCCACGGGCAAGTCGATCCGCAGCGGGATCGGCAGTCCAGCCGCCCCCTTGGCGGGCTGAGTGGCGGCGCTGGCGGGGGTACCTGAGGGCCCCGTCCGCGACAATTCGCCCGCAGGCGCGGAAACCGGAGCGGCGGCGTCGGGCCGTACGGACGCGGGCGGGCTGGCAAGAGAGGCCTCCCGGCGCAGGCCGCTGTCGCCCTTGCCTTCGGTCGGGTCGGAGAGCCAGGGATTGGCGTGAAAGACCCAGGCGACGCCGCCAAGGACAAAGATGCACGCGCCGATGGCCGCGAAGGTGACTGACTTGCTGCTGGATCGGGGCGGACTGCTGTAGGGCGGAGCATAGGGCCTGCGGGCGGCGGCTTCCTCTTCCTGCACGATGTCTGCATAGGGGTCGCGCGCCGCCTCCTGAGTGTCATGTTCGGCCGCGTCTTCTCCATCCGGCTCATGACGGGCGGGCTGCCCGGCGGCCATGGAGGACTCCAGCGCATTCGCTTCGTCCAAAACCTGATGGGCGGTGTCGATGGTGGTGCTGAGCTGCTGCAGGATTGCGATCAGTTCCGGGTCGGAGAGACGTTGCTGGCTCGGCGGCAGTGCCGACTGGTCCGGTTCATCTGCGGCGCCGTCCTGCGGCGCGGCGTGTTCCGATGCGGCAATTTCTGATGCGGTCTCTTCTCCGGAATCGTCCTCAGACGTCTGCTGCAACTCTTCGGATGGCTGATCGTTCAAGGGGGCGTTCTCGCCCGCGGGCAGGGTGGCATCGCCCTGAGGTCCGACCAGGATGACGGTTGCCTCTTCGGCCGCGACCGCGTCAGCATCGTCGTCATTGGCCGGCCGCATGGCGAGGGCCAGCGGCTTGCGAAGCTTGCGGCGCTTCTCGAGCGCGGCCTTTGCGCCGCCGCGGCGGCCGTTGGTGACGGCAGGTTCGGAATGATGGGCCATATGCGTGCTCCCGACTCTTTACGATTTGGAGGATGGCCGCGAACCCGCCGCGGACGCCTGACGGCGCCCGGAACGGCTCCCGGTCACTGCCAGCGCTCGCGCCAGCGTTCAAACTCCTGTTTCTGGACGACCCGAATGTCCCTGCTGTTGATGTAGAGGACACCGGGGAGGTGCTGTGCCGGCTCGTTCCCGGCGACGGGTGCGATGTTCAACGCATCGGTATGAAAGGAAATGAAGCCGTATGCGCTGCCGCGGCTATACACAGAAGTGGTGGGCCATTGGCCCGGCCACGACGCGCGGTGGCGGACGCTACGCTTACTCGACAGACGCCAAGCGTTGGAGACTTTCTCCAGCGCACGAAGCAAAGGCGGCATTGCTCCCTCCCGGACGCATTACTTGCCCTTGCCCCCCGATAACATACGGCCCGGATACACTGGGCCGGCATTATTCTTCCCCGTGCTCAAAGCATACGTGTCGATTCCGCCCTTAGTTGGGCGCTATTCGCCAAAATATGTCGGAAATTCAGCAATTGTGTGCTGCTCTTCCCGGCGTGCTGAGCCGGTGGTGCTATGTCACGGATTCCAAAGGGAGGCTGGCGCCGGACCTTGCAATTATTTTTTGGCGCCAATGACGCCCGTCGGCCGACGGAAGTGGCCGGTTTCACCCGTAAATGTGAACGAGGGGTCGCACCAGTGATGTTGAACGCTGCCGCAATTTGCTTATGCTGCGCCGTGGTTCCGCCGGACCATGACAGGACATTCCTGCAATCGTTTCAGCGCCATAAAGTCCCAATGCGCCAAAGAAGGCTTATCGCGTTTCTGTTCGCGGCCACGCTCGCTTGGCTGCCTGTATCCGTCTCCGCCCAGGAGGCCGCGTCGCTCGTCGGCGTGGAGACGGTGCGCGAGGAGCCGCTGGTGCAGACGGCCCCGGTGATAGGCAGGCTGGTGGCGCTGCAGGCGGGCAACATCGCCGCGCGCATTGGCGGTCCGGTCCGCAAGGTTTATGTCGATGTGGGCGACAGGGTGCAAAAGAAGCAACTGCTGGTGGAACTGGACGAGGAGCGGCTTGTCGCCGACCTGACCCAGGCGGAAGCGGAACTGGCCCAGGCCATGGCCGACCACGGGAC
Source organism: Pseudomonadota bacterium (assembly GCA_036155355.1). Taxonomy (GTDB): domain Bacteria; phylum Pseudomonadota; class Alphaproteobacteria; order Rhizobiales; family Methyloligellaceae; genus JAYZVT01. The sequence goes on along the minus strand of JAYZVT010000188.1, from coordinate 1,164 downwards.
CTTCAAGGCCGAAGTTGATCTGGCGCGCATGGACATGAGCCGGCAAGAGGGTCTGCGCACTTCCACGGCCTTCTCGCAGGCCAAGTTCGACGACGCGCAGAAGCGTTTCGCCGTGGCTGAATCCAAAGCCGTCAGCGCCGAGGCAAAGATCCAGATCATGAAGGCGGCGGTGCAGCGAAAGCGCATCGACGTAGAATACACAAAAGTTCGCGCGCCTTATGCGGGCGTGATCGTGCAACGCTCGACTGAAGCCGGCGCCTATGTCAACGCGGGCGAGGCGATGATGCGCATGATCGGCGACGAGGCGCTCGAAGTGGAGGCGGAAGTCCCGTCAAATCGCCTGGCTGGCCTGCCCACCGGACGCATTATCGACGTCCGGCTCGACGACGGCACCAGTCACAAGGCGAAAGTGCGCGCGATCCTGCCTTCTGAAAATCCGCTGACGCGCACGCGCACGGTACGGCTGGAGCCGGAATTCGGCGGGGTGAAGCGCCCGCTCGCAGAATCGCAGTCGGTGACGGTGTTCATTCCCATCGGCGAGGAGCGCCGCGTGCTCACGGTGCACAAGGACGCGGTGCTGAAGCGTCCCGACGGAGACCGCGTCTTTGTGGTCAAGGAGGGCACGGCCGAAGAGCGCAAGGTCGAACTGGGCAACGAAGTCGGCAGCCGCATGGAAGTGCTGACCGGCCTGGCCAGCGGCGACGAGGTGGTTATCCGCGGCAACGAGCGGCTCCGTCCCGGCGCGGCGGTCCGGATCCAGAAGGGCGCCACATGAACATCATCCGCCTGTCGATCGAGCGTCCGACCGCGGTGATCGCGGTTGTGCTCATGGTGGTGATGTTCGGCGTAGTCGCGCTAAAGACCATTCCCATCCAGCTTACGCCGGACATCAACCGTCCGGTGATCTCGGTCGTGACCCAATGGTTCGGCGCCGCGCCGGCCGAAGTGGAGCGCGAGATCACCATCCGCCAGGAAGACGCCCTGCGCGGCATTCCGGGGTTGGCGACCATCGAAAGTTCCTCGGAACAGGGCCGGGCGCGCGTCACGCTCGAATTCGAGGTCGGCACCAACATGGACCGGGCGCTGCTGATGGTGGCCAACAAGCTCGACCAGGTCACGGGATACCCCACCGACGCGGACAAACCCGTGTTGGCTTCCGGATCG
>JAYZVT010000187.1:0-3509 GCA_036155355.1 Pseudomonadota bacterium | reverse complement strand
GTCTCGTTCTGCGCCCGCACACCTCGCCCGTTCAGATCCGCGCCATGCTGGCGCAGAAGCCGCCCGTGCGCATCATCGCCCCGGGGCGCGTCTATCGCTGCGACAGCGACCAGACCCACACCCCCATGTTCCACCAGGTGGAAGGCCTCGTTATCGACGAGACCACCCATCTCGGCCATCTCAAATGGACGCTGCAGGAATTCTGCAAGGCCTTCTTCGAGGTGGATGAGGTGAAGATGCGCTTTCGCGCCAGCCACTTTCCCTTCACCGAGCCGTCCATGGAGGTGGACATCGGCTATGCGAAGGTCGGTGACGAGATCCGCATTGGCGAAGGCGATCGCTGGCTGGAGATTCTCGGCTGCGGCATGGTGCATCCCAACGTGCTGCGCCATGTGGGTTACGATCCGGAGAAGGTACAGGGCTTCGCCTTCGGCGTCGGCATCGACCGCATCGCCATGCTGAAATACGGCATGCCGGACCTGCGCGCCTTCTTCGCCGCCGATCTGCGCTGGCTCAGGCATTACGGCTTCGCGCCCGCCGACGTCCCCACTCTCGCGCGGGGACTGAGCGGATGAAATTCACCCTCTCATGGCTGAAGCAGCATCTGGAGACGGATGCCACGCTTGATGAGATCACCGCCACCCTGACCCGCATCGGGCTGGAGGTGGAGGAGGTCATCGATCCCGCCGCCAGCCTCGCGCCCTTCACGGTCGCGGAGGTTCTGGAAGCGCAGCAGCATCCCGATGCCGACCGCCTGCGCGTGTGCAAGGTGAAGACGAAGGATGGCGTGGTGCAGGTGGTCTGCGGCGCGCCCAACGCGAAGAAGGGACTGATCGGCGTGTTCGCCGCGCCCGGCACCTACATTCCCGGCATCGACCTCACGCTCAAGCCCGCGAAGATCAGGGGCGTGGAATCCCAGGGCATGCTGCTGTCGGAGCGCGAGCTGCAGTTGTCCGACGAGCATGAGGGCATCATCGAGCTGGAAAAGGGCAAGGTCGGGGAGGCCGCCGCCAGGGCGCTCGGCCTCGACGATCCCGTCATTGATATCGCCATCACCCCCAACCGGCCGGACTGCCTCGGCGTGCGCGGCGTCGCCCGCGACCTCGCCGCCGCCGGCCTCGGCAAGCTGAAGGACGACACCGTCAAGCCGGTCGAGGGCAGGTTCGCAAATCCCGTGCCGGTGAAGCTCGAATTCGCCAAGGGCAAGGAGAGCGCTTGCCCCGCCTTCGCCGGGCGCACCGTCAAGGGCGTGAAAAACGGCCCGAGCCCCGCCTGGCTGCAGCAGCGCCTCAAGGCCATCGGGCTGCGCCCCATCAATGCGCTGGTGGACATCACCAACTACATCTCCTACGACCGCGGCCGCCCGCTCCATGTCTATGACACCGACAAGCTCACCGGCGCCATCCGCGCCCGTCTTGGCAGGAAGGGCGAGTCATTCCTCGCGCTCGACGGCAAGACCTACGAGGTTGATGAGACCATGTGCGTCATCGCCGATGACGCGAAGGTGCTCGGCCTTGGCGGCATCATGGGCGGCGAGGAGACCGGCTGCACAGAAGCCACCAAGAACGTTTTCATAGAGAGCGCCTATTTCGATCCGGTGCGCACCGCGCAGACCGGCCGCAGGAACGCCATCCTCTCCGATGCGCGCTACCGCTTCGAGCGCGGCGTCGATCCCGCCTTCGTCGTGCCGGGCATCGAGATGGCCACGCGCCTGGTGCTCGACCTGTGCGGCGACGAGCCGGGCACGGTCGAAGTCGCGGGCAAGCCGCCCGAGGGCGACCGCATCTTCAGTTTCAACGCGGCCGAAGTGAAGCGCCTGACCGGGCTCGAGTTGGCCCAGTCGGAGATCAAGGCGATCCTCGCCGGACTTGGCTTCTGGCTGTCGGGGCGCGGCCCGGAGTTCAAGGTCTCGGTGCCGTCATGGCGGCCCGACGTGTCCGGTCCCGCCGATCTGGTGGAGGAAGTCACTCGCATCGTCGGCGTGGATTCGGTGAAGCCCGTGCCCATGCCGGGTCTCGACCGCGTCGCCGTTCCGGTCATGACCACGCGGCAGAAGCGCGTGCGCCTTGCACGGCGCGTGCTCGCGGGACGCGGCCTGGTGGAGGCCATCACCTGGTCCTTCCTGCCGCGCGCGCAAGCCGGGCTCTTTGGCGGCGGCCAGGTTGCTCTTGAACTCGCCAACCCGATTTCCGCCGACATGTCATCCATGCGTCCGGGCCTGCTGCCGGGCCTCGCCACCGCGGCGAAGCGCAATGCCGACCGCGGCTTCGCCGACGTGGCCCTGTTCGAGGTCGGCCAGGCCTATCGCGGCGATGCGCCCGAAGACCAGTATGTGGCCGCCTCGGGCGTTCGCGCCGGCGCCGCTGGCCTGTCAGGCGCTGGCCGTCACTGGTCGGCGCCCGCGCAGGCCGTCGATGTTTATGACGCCAAGGCCGACGCGCTTGCCGTGCTGGCGGCTTTCGGTTTCGAGGAAACAAAGCTGCAAGTGGTTCAGGGCGGTCCGGACTGGTTTCATCCCGGCAAGTGCGGCACGCTGCAGCTCGGGCCGAAGGCGGTCCTCGCCCATTTCGGCGAGCTGCATCCCGCGACGCTCAAGGCCCTCGACGCCGACGGCCCCATGGCCGCATTCGAGATTTATCTCGACGCTGTCCCCGCGCCGCGCAAGGCCTCGCGCAGCCGCCCGGCTCTGGAGGCGGCCGACCTGCAGGCGGTGCGCCGCGACTTCGCCTTCCTTCTGGACGCATCGGTGCCGGCGGGCGACGTGCTGCGAGCGGCGCGCGGCGCCGACAAGGCGCTCATCGCCGACGCGACCGTCTTCGACGTCTTCACCGGCAAGGGCGTGCCCGAGGGCAAGAAGTCCCTGGCCATCGAGGTGACGCTGCAGCCCCGCGACGCGACCCTGACGGACGCGGAGATCGAGGCCGTCGCGGCCAAGGTCGTCGCCGCCGTCGTCAAGGCGACCAAGGGCGAGCTGCGCGGCTAGGCCGGCCGTCTTCCGTCGTCATTCTTGCCGGGAATCCGCCAGAAATCTCCATAGGTCGGGACTATCGAAACCATTGCCACCCGTGGCTGGATGCGTCCGTTGCGTTGCTTCATTTTAGGCGGCGGAAAGGACCGGCAATGCTGGGTGATATCGAAAGGCCCCGGATCGGACTGGCGCTCGGCGCGGGCGCGGCGCGTGGCTGGGCGCATATCGGCGTCATGCGCGCCCTTATAGAGGCGGGCATCGAGCCGGACATCGTTGTCGGCACGTCCATCGGCGCGGTCGCCGGCGGGTGTTATGCCGCCGGGCGGCTGGGCGCACTGGAAGACTTCGCGCGAAACCTGACGCGCCGCCGCGTCCTTGGCTTTCTCGACGTTGGCTTTGGCGGCCCAGGCCTGATATCGGGCCGCCGCCTGTGCAGCGAGATCGACCGCCATCTGGGCACCACCCGGATCGAATCCCTCGAGTGCCGCTTCGCCGCCGTTGCCACGGAGATCGACAGCGGCAATGAGGTCTGGCTCACTTC
>JAYZVT010000186.1:0-4703 GCA_036155355.1 Pseudomonadota bacterium | reverse complement strand
GGCGCCTGCATTCTGCATGTCAGTCCGGAATCGCATGTGGGCGGGCCGCTGGCGCTCGTGCGCAACGGCGACATCATCGCTGTCGACGTGGAGAAGCGCAGCATCGAGCTGAAGGTGCCCGAGGCGGAACTGGAGAAGCGCCGCAAGGCGTGGAAACAACCGGCGGACAGGTACGCCCGCGGCTATGGCTGGATGTATGCCCGCCATGTGAAGCAGGCGCATGAGGGCTGCGACTTTGATTTTCTGGAGTCCGCCTTCGGCCCCGCCGCCGGCGAGCCGGACATTTTTTAGGCGCTCAGCCGCGCTTGCCGACCGCTGGCGCTTTCACGCCCATGCTCTCCGCCGTCGCCGCGATCGACGCCCAGGCGTCGTCCGCCAGCGGCACGCCATACTTCAGCCGCTCGGCCCGGTAGCGCCTTTCCGGCTCGCCAGGCACCAGCACCTCGCCGTCCGCCTCTTCCGGTCGCGAACTCTTGACGAAATCCACGTAGCGCCGCGCTTCGCTCGCGCAGAAATCCTCCGTACCGAAGCGTTCCGCCGACATATATATGGAGAGCATGCCGTTATAGACGCGCGGAAAGCCGGGACCGGTACAGCCGGATCCGGTCAGCGCGCCCGCGAGCAATTCGCACATCAACGCCAGCCCCGAGCCCTTGTGCTCGCCCATGGCCCGGATCGCGCCCGGTCCCTTGCGCTGGTCGGGCGTACGCGCGGGGTCCGCGTCGCCATAGAGCAGCGCCGGATCACCGCTCCGCGTCCCGTCGGGACCGATCAGGGCGTCGTCGGGCAGGGACTTGCCCCCCTTCGCCGCCACCAGCACCTTGCCTTCTGCCACCAGTGAGGTGGCGAAATCGAGGATGACGGGCCCTTTGCCGTCTGTTGGCATGCCGATGGCGACGGGCGCGGTGGACATGCGTCGGTCAACCCCGCCGAAGGGGGCCACCAGAACGCTTCCTGCGACATTGACGAAATGGATGGACACCTGGCCGGCCTCGGCGGCCATTTCCGCCCACAGGCCGATGCGTCCGAGATGGCCCGCATGGCGCAGCGCCACCACGCACAGGCCGCTCGCCTTGGCTTTGGCGATGCCACGCTCCACCGCAACCGGTCCGACGGTTTGTCCAAGGCCGTAGTTCCCGTCGAGAACCAGCAGGCTGTCGCTCTCCTGAAGTGTGCTTACTTCACGGTCGGCAAACAGCTTGCCTTCCGTCAGCCAGATGACGTAGCGCGGCGTGTGTATGACGCCGTGGCTGTCGTGGCCGGTGAGGTTGGAATCGACCAGGTTGACGGCGACCCGTTGTGCCTCCGCGCCTGAGCAGCCCGCCGCCACGAAGATGTCGCGGACAAAGGCTTCGAGCCCTTTCGCTTCAATGAGTACGGTCATCGCACCGTCTCCCCTGCGCGCCGCCGTGGTTTCACAGCACCTGCCTGTTGACGACGAAGGCCGGATCGAGCTTGCCATCGATGGCCGCCAGCGCATTGCGAACGCACGCCGCGCTCACCCGTTGTGCCGCCTCGTCCGTGAAGGCCGCGTTGTGCGGGCTGAAGACGACGGATTCCAGCTTCAGCAGCGGGCAGTCGGGCGCTGGCGGCTCCTGCCGCGTCACGTCGAGGCCCGCTCCCCGAAGCGTCCCCTTGGTCAGCGCGACGTGCAGGGCGTCCTCGTCGATGAGCGAGCCGCGCGCGGTATTGATGAGATAAGCGCCGGGCTTCATTTGTCTGAATTCCGCTGGTCCAATCACCGCCGACTGGTCCGGCATCCCCGGAATATGCAGGCTGACATAGTCGGCCTCCCCGAGCGCCTCATGAAAATCTTCCACATGCCTGTAGCCGGCCCGCTCGATGTCGGCTCGCTTGTTTGAGCGCGCGGCGACGATGATGTTCATACCGAAAGCCGCGCAGCGCGTCGCTGTCTCCCGACCAATCTTGCCGAAGCCGATCAGCAGCAGGGTCCGTCCAAGCAGATCGTTGTAATGTCGGGTGAAGCGTTCGCCATAGCCGCCCGTGCGCGTCAGCCGGTCCATTACCGGGGTTTGCCGCGACGCCGCCAGCATCAGCAGCAAGGTGTGTTCCGCGACTGCCGTGGACAGCGCATCCCCGACGATGGCCAGCGGGATGCCCTTCGCGGTTAGAGCGTCCACATCCACATGGTCGTAGCCCACGCCGTAGCGCGAGACGACCTTGAGCTGCCTTGCCTTGGCGATCGTGTTCGCCGTGAGAGGCGTCAGCCTAAGAATCAGCGCGTCCGCGGTCTCGATGCCCTTGTTGAGCCGGTACTTGTCCGGTTCGACCACGAAGTCACAGGTGACGTCCTTGCGCGCATCCAGCAGGCCCCGCCCGACAGAATGCATCGGCCCTTCAACAAAGATTTTCGCCAATTGACGCCCCGTCCAGCCCGGCCGTTCCCCGTCCTGCGCGCTGTCCCGCCCAGATCGTGCGAACCATAGCGGATCGCATCCGTGCCGTCGCACGAAATCGATAAAAATGTCTGCAAATTGCATGGGTTAATCAAACGCTTCCTTGAAGCGACACTGCTAGGGTCGCGGACGCAATAACAGTGGAACAGGGCTATGCGCACGAGCAGTATCGTCATGTTGGCGCTCGCGCTGGTTTTCGGACTGGCGGCGGCATTTCTGGGTAAAGTCTGGCTCGAAGGCCAGGTGCCGGAACAAAAGGCGGAGAAACCGGCTGCGCCGGCTGCGACCGTGGTCGTTGCCACCAAGCAGCTTGGATTTGGCGCTGAATTGAGTGCCGCGAGCCTGCGCGAGATCGACTGGCCCTCCGCCGCCATACCGCCTGGCGCCTTCAAGAAAATATCCGAAGTGACCGCCGGCGATGGCAAGCGCATCGTCCTGACTGCCATTGAGCCGAATGAACCTGTGCTCAAGACCAAGATCACCGGCCCTGGACAGCGCGGTACGCTCTCCGCCCTGATCGGTGATGGCATGAAGGCCGTCTCGGTGCGCGTCAACGACGTGCTCGGCGTGGCGGGTTTCGTGCTGCCGGGCGAACGCGTTGACGTGATGCTCACGCGCACGGTCACGAAATCCGAGGCGGGCGGCGCGCCGACCATGGACGGCCATACCGATCTGCTGCTTCAGGACGTGCGGGTGCTTGCCGTTGACCAGCTTGCCGACGACAGGGCGGAGAAGCCGACCCTCAGCAAGGCGGTGACGCTGGAAGTTGACAGCGAACAGGCGCAGAAGCTGACCCTTGGCGCGACCGTGGGCGTTCTGTCGCTCGCGCTGCGCCCGGCCGGCATCGCCGAACAGGCGTCCGCCCGCAGGATTGGCGTCGCCGATCTGCACTCCGGCTTTGCCGGCCCCAAGACCGATGGCGGAACCGGATCCATGGTAACGGTGACACGAGCCATGGAGCGCACGGAATACAGCGTCCAGCGGGCCTCCAATTGACGGTAACGCTTCGCTAAGCAAGCCCCGCAATGCCTCGCTAAGGATGCCGTGCAACGCTTCGCTAATTACGCCGTCTAACCCATTCCTAAGCACGAAATCAGAAACGGTTATGGGCGCCCGCCGCTCTCACCGGTCGATAACCTTTCGGGCGCTTAACTGTCGCCAGCGAAGGGCCGGGGAAGGCCGTCGATTGGGAATTGGGGGATAGTAATGGCCAACACAGTTGCAATGGCGACAGGTTTTGACGCGCCACGCGCACGCGGGAGCGCCACAAGCCTCATGCGTAGCCTGCGGGCGGCGGCGATCTCCGTGGCGGCGCTCGCGGTCTCTTCTCTTGCTGTTCCCGCGGGGCTGGTCGTTCCGGCTTTTGCGGACGGACCCGCAATGCTCCGCACCGAGGGACCTGAGCGCATCATGCGCATCCAGGTGCCCGTGGACAAGTCGGAGACCGTTCGCGTCGATCGCTCTTTCACCGAAGCGCTCGTCGGCAATTCGGAAATCGCCGACGTCATCCCGCTCACCGACCAGTCGCTCTATGTGCTTGGCAAGAAGATCGGCGCCACGCGCCTCTCCATTCTCGACAGCGACAAGCGCCTCCTGGGCATCGTCGAAGTCGAAGTTGCCTACGACGTGACCGCGCTGCGCGCCCAGATCCAGCAGAGTGCGCCAGAGTCCGCAGTGAAGGTCGAGGCGCTCAATGGCCGTATCCATCTCGCCGGCAGCGTGCCCGATGCGGTCACGCTCGACAAGGTTCTGTCCATCGCCAAGCAATACGCGCCAGATGCCGTGACCAATTCTCTCGTCGTGGACAGCGCCCAGCAGGTCATGCTGGAAGTGCGCTTTATCGAAGCCTCGCGCAACGCGGCGCGCGACCTTGGCGTCAACTGGCAGGCGGTGTCGCGCACGGTCGGCAATTTCGCCGCCGTCACGAATTTCCCCGGCGCCGTCGGCTTCGGCGCATTCCCGTCCAACAACACGCCCTTCGGAACCATGATCACGCGCGTGCTCAGCGGCGGCGTCACCGCCGATGTGCTGGTGCAGGCGCTGGAAGAGCGCGGCCTCGCCCGCCGGCTTGCCGAGCCCAACCTCGTCGCGCTCTCGGGTGACACTGCCAGCTTCCTCGCGGGCGGCGAGTTTCCGTTCCCGGTAGCGCAGCGCGACGACGTCATCACCATCGAGTTCAAGAAGTTCGGTGTCGGCCTTGCATTCACGCCGACGGTGCTCGCCGGCGGCCTGGTCAACCTGAAGATCGAGCCGGAAGTGAGCTAGATCGACCCCAACAACACCATC
>JAYZVT010000185.1:0-3633 GCA_036155355.1 Pseudomonadota bacterium | reverse complement strand
CATGGCCGAGCGTGGCCGCGAAACGCTGCGTCATGGCCCGATGAAACCGGTCGGTCTTACCAATCCGCATCAGCCCGGGCGCAAGCCCTATGCCGTGGTCCAGTTGCGCCAGGACAATGCGCTGGGGACTCTATGGAACATGGTCGGCTTCCAGACCAAGCTGAAATACGGCGCCCAGACCGACATCTTCCGCATGATCCCCGGCCTCGACAAAGCGGTCTTCGCCCGGCTCGGTGGTCTACACCGCAACACATTCCTCAACAGCCCGAAGGTGCTCGATGCCTCGCTGCGGCTGAAGGCCATGCCGCGGCTGCGCTTCGCCGGGCAGATCACAGGCGTTGAGGGCTACGTGGAATCGGCCGCCATCGGCATTCTTGCGGGACGCGTCGCCGCCGCCGAGACTCTCGGACAGGCCATCAACCCGCCACCGCCCACGACCGCCATGGGCGCCCTTCTCGCACATATCACCGGCGGCCACCTCGCCGAGGATCGCGATGGCTCGCGCAGCTTCCAGCCGATGAACGTGAATTTCGGTCTCTTCCCCGAAATCGCCCTGCCGACCCGCCCGCCCGGCAGCCCAAGGCTGCGCGGCAAGGACAAGACGCGTGCGCGCCGCATGGTGCTGACCCGGCGCGCGCTCGCCGACATCGACACCTGGCTCGCCAACCCCCTCCCCGCTGCTGCCGAGTAAACCGAAATCGTCAGATGCGACCGCGCAAGGCGGCCCGCCACATGTTCCACTGGCGGCGCAAAGGACCGACCGTCACGCTTTCACTGGCTGGATCGCCAAGCCGGGCCGAAGCCTGCAACACGGATTCCACATTGGCCAGCGGCAGAAATGCCGGCAGCAGTCTGGATGATGTGTCCGCCAGCGCCCTGCGCGCATCCGTGAGGGACGTCCGGGCGAGTTCGCGCATCGCCTCCACTGGTGTCGCGCCGCCTGCCGCCACACCCGGCAGATAGTAACGCCCTTGCTCCAGGTCGCGCGGCAGTTCCCTCAGCAGACGCGACAATCCAAATGCCACGCCGGCTGCACGCGCGGCATGGTCCGGCTTCAATGGACCGCCACCCAGGATATGCGCCGCCAGCGCGAACAACGTGCCGTCAGTCTTGGTGAGATAGGCCTTAAGCGCCGTCTCGTCCGGCATGGGCTGGTCGTCGAGATCGAAACTGCGCGCATCGATCGCTCCCAGCAGCAACGGAACCGGCAAGCCATGCCGGCCCATTGCCTCCCGAAGCCTGTCCGCGACCGGACTGCCCGTCGTGTCCGCGCCGGTCAGCGCATCACGCCACCATTGCAGGCGAATCTCGCCGAGCATGGGTTCGCTCACCACGCGGGGAATGCGATGCAATTCGCATCCGAAGGCATAGAGCGCCATCAGGGACTCGCGCGCTGCCTTCGGCGCAAACAGCACCGACAGATACCTGTCGGGGTCCTGCTCGCGCACCAGACGCCAGAAATCCTTGCTGTCCGGCCCGGCCGTCATTGCTCTACCCTTGGCGACCGCTCCATCCGGTCAGTCCACGGCGATAAGTGCCGCGGCCACGGCGCGGTTCTCCGCCAGAAGCAGATTATAGGTCCGGCAGGCCGCGCCCGTATTCATCGGCTCCAGGCCGATTCCGGCGTCAGCGAACAGGCCGGCGACACCGTCCGAGGGCATGACCTGGGTCACGCCCGTACCAAACAGAAGAAAGTCAATGGCTTCCGCCTCGGCCAACACTGGCCCGAACTGCTCCGGCCCCGCCTCCCCGGCCGACCTCACGGACCAAGCGTGGATGCCGCTTGGCAGTAGGAGAAGGGAACCCGCATGGCTCATACCGGCGAAACGGAAGCCGCCATTGCCGTAGGCGTCGATGGGAGCGCGCGCGGGATAGTGCGGCGGCACGGCGTCCGATTGCCGCTTCCCGGACATCAGGCTCCGCCAGGCTTCGGCTCTTTCACCTTGGCGCCGCCGAGGCCGCTCCAGTCGCGCTTCACATCGAGGATGAGAAGCAAGGGCGCGGCGACGAAAATCGAGGAGTAGGTGCCCACCATAATTCCCCAGATCATGGCAAAGGTGAAACCGCGGATAACCTCGCCGCCAAAGACGTAGAGCGCGATGACAGCGAGCAGCGTGGTGAACGACGTCAGCGTGGTGCGTGACAGCGTTTCGTTCATCGACAGGTCGAGCAGTTCCGCCAAGGGCATCTTCTTGTACTTCCGCAGGTTCTCGCGGATGCGGTCGAACACCACCACCGTGTCATTCAGCGAATAGCCGACGATTGTCAGAATGGCGGCGATGATCGACAGGTTGAACTCGAGCTGCATGAACGCAAAGATGCCGATAGTCAGCGTCACGTCATGCACCAGCGCGGCGACCGCGGCGACCGAAAATTGCCACTCGAAGCGGAACCAGATGTAGATGAGGATGGCCAGGATGGCCACGCCCACCGCCAGCGCGCCCGCCTCCTTCAGTTCGCCCGAGACCGTCGGTCCGACAACTTCCACGCGCCGGTAATCGACGCTGTCGCCGAGCGCCTGCTTCACCTTCTGGATGCCCTGCTGCTGCGAGGACTCCTCGTTGCCCTGCTGCTCGATACGGATCAGCACCTCGTTGTCCGCGCCGAAGGTCTGCACCTGAACGTCCCCCAGATCGAGGCCGCTCAATGTGGAGCGCAGCGTGGCGAGGTCGGCCGGGCCGGACTTGTTCTGGATCTCGATGAGCGTGCCGCCGCGGAAGTCGATGCCATAGTTCAGGCCCTTTGTGGTGAACAGGGCGATCGAGCCAAGCATCAGCATCGCCGAAAGCGCAAAGCAGATCTTGCGCAGCGCCACGAAGGGAATATGCGTTCCCGCGGGAATGAAGCTGAATCCCCTGAACATCGGCAATCTCCCTAGATCGGCACTGTTGACGGGCGCTTCACGCGCACCCAGTAGGCGACCATCAGGCGCGTCACCGTAAACGCCGTGAACACCGAAGTGATGACGCCAATGGACAGCGTCACCGCGAAGCCCCGAACCGGTCCCGACCCGAGCCAGAACAGGATCACCGTGGCGATCAGCGTAGTGATGTTGGCGTCCAGGATCGTGCCCAGCGCCCGCGAATAACCAGAATCGATGGCGGCGATCGCCGATTTCCCGGCCCGCGCCTCCTCGCGCACGCGCTCGAAGATCAGCACGTTGGCATCGACCGCCATGCCGATGGTGAGCACGATGCCAGCGATGCCCGGAAGCGTCAGTGTCGCCTGCAGCAGCGACAGCGCGCCCACGATCAGGCCCATATTCACGATCAGCGCCAACACGGCGAAGACGCCGAACAGGCTGTAGGCCATTATCATGAATACCACCACGGCGCCCATGCCGATGGATGCGGCGATCTTGCCGGCCTCGATGGAGTCTGCGCCGAGGCTGGCGCCCACTGTGCGCTCCTCGATGATCGTCAGCTTGGCCGGCAGTGCGCCCGACCGCAGCAGCACCGCAAGGTCATTCGCCTGCTGGACGGTGAAGTTGCCGCTGATCTGGCCGGTGCCGCCCAGGATCGGCTCACGGATCACCGGGGCGGAGATCACCTTGTTGTCGAGAATGATGGCGAAGGGCCTCCCGACATTCTCCTGCGTCACGCGGCCGAACCGCTTGGCGCCGGCGGAATCGAA
>JAYZVT010000184.1:0-8275 GCA_036155355.1 Pseudomonadota bacterium | reverse complement strand
GGCACTGCCCGGTATCGGCGCAGGCGCACTGGGGTGGCAGCATCTCGTTGGCGCGGCGATGGGATTCGCTGGGACGGCGTTGATCCTGACGGGAGGTACGCAGCCGCTGGCATTCGGATACACCGCGGGCTATGCATGTGCGGCCGGCGCCGCCGTGATATGGGCTGCCTACTCCGTGCTATCACGCCACCACGCGGATGTTCCAAGCTATGCAGTGGCGGGCTACTGCCTTGTCACGTCGCTGGCGGCGGGCGTCGCGCATCTTGTCCTTGAAACGAGCCTGTGGCCGTCCGGTCCCGGACAGTGGGCGGTATTGCTAGCCATGGGGCTCGGTCCGATGGGGCTCGCCTTTTATGCCTGGGACCACGGTGTCAAGCATGGCGATGTGCGCTTTCTCGGCGTCGCATGCTATGCGATCCCCCTGTTTTCAACGCTGCTGCTGATACTGCTTGGCCTGGGTGTGGCTGGTCCTGGGCTCTGGCTCGCTTGTGTTCTGATCGTCGGCGGTGCTGCAGTCGCGGCCGGTCGTCTCGCTGGGAAAGACTGAATCGCTTTCAGCGACTGGGAGGCTCCCATCCCAGCGGCGCAAGTTCGAAATGGGCGAAGTCAAAGCCGGGCGCGACCGTACAGCCCACAAGTGTCCAGTCGCCCAGGCTGCGCGCGGATTGCCATGCGTGCCGTGGCACAATGGCCTGTGGATACTGGTTCGCCGCCAGGTCCGGGCCAAGCGTCACCCTCAGCCGTGGGGTCCCCTCGGCGCGAATATCGAGCGCAAGCGGCGCGCCAGCGTGCCAGTGCCAGATCTCGGACGCATCGATGCGGTGCCATCGGGACACATCGCCCGCCTGAAGCAGGAAATAGATGGCCGTGGACCTGGCGCGACCATCAGGACCATCCGCATCACGGAATGTCTCGCGGTAGTGGCCCCCCTCGGGATGGGGCTCGAGGCCAAGAAGTCGTATGACGTCGGCGGCGGACAGTCCTCCGCCAGCCGCTAACATCAGGCGTTGTCCTTGCGCTTGCGGATCTCCGCGAACACTTTCCACAAGGCTTCGCCTTTCATGCCGAGTCGCTCCTGTATTTCTGAGCTATCCGGCCGCAGAAAAGGATTTGCAGCCATTTCGTCGCCGAGTTTCGTCGGCAGCGTCGGCTTGCCGGCTGCGCGCAGGGTGTCGACCTCCCTGGCACGCTGCTGCAGCGCCTTGTTACCGGGTTCGACGGTGAGGGCGAAGCGGGCGTTGGACTGTGTGTATTCATGGCCGCAATAGAGCATGGTCTCAGGCGGCAGGGCGATGACCTTGGAAAGGGAGTCCCACATCAGCTTGCCATCACCCTCGAACAGGCGGCCGCAGCCAAGCGAGAAGACTGTATCGCCGACGAAGGCGACCTTGGCATCGGGAAACCAGTAACTGATATGACCCGAGGTATGGCCGGGGGTTTCGATAACCCTCGCCTTGAAGCCGCCGAATGCAACCTCGTCGCCTTCGACGACCTTGACGTCGATGCCGGGAATGCGGTCCGCGTCCTTGCCGGGGCCGACAATCTGGCATCCCGTCGCTTCCTTCAGGGGCCGGTTGCCGTCGGTGTGATCGGCGTGGTGATGGGTTGTAAGTATATGCGTGAGCGTCCAGCCCTTCAGCGCCAGCGCCTTGCGCACGGCAGCCGCATCGGGAGCGTCGATGGAGGCGGTGACATTGGCGGCGCCGTCATGGATCAGCACGCCGTAATTGTCGCTGAGGCAGGGAAACTGGTGAATCTCTAGTTGAGGCATAATCTTCCTTCCGTGGCGTCTGGCTGCGACGCGCCGCGACCCTAGCACCGCAAACCATTGATTCAAGTCCTTGGGGCAGACTGGCGCGCGGCCATGATAGGCTGGATTGCGGTCATCGAACGGGCAAGCATGCATCTGGACGTCATCGGGCTCAGGGAATTCTACGACCGGCCGCTTGGCATGATGGTGAGGCGGCTGATAGGCCACCGTTTGCGCGCGCGCTGGCGCGACGTGCGCGAGATGAGCGTGTTCGGCATTGGTTATGCGGTTCCCTATCTGGGTGCCTTCCGCGCTGACGCACGGCGCATCGGCGCGCTGATGCCCGCGGCTCAGGGCGTCGTGGTCTGGCCCGACGATGCCCCCCGGGCGGCGGCACTCGTGGACGAAATGGATCTGCCACTTCCTGATTCCAGCGCCGACCGGGTGCTCGTGGTCCATGCGCTGGAGTCCACAGAGGCGGCGCGCGCCCTGCTGCGGGAGGTCTGGCGGGTACTGGCTCCAGAGGGGCGAGTGATGATCGTTGTTCCCAACAGGCGCAGCATATGGGCGAGGCTCGACTCCACGCCTTTCGGACATGGACGTCCGTTCAGCCGGGGCCAGCTGGCCGGTCTCCTGCGCGAAGGAATGTTCGCGCCGATCGACTGGACGCAGGGTCTCTATATGCCGCCGCTTGACTGGCCGTTGCTGCTTCGGTCCGCCATCGCAATTGAGCGCATCGGCGCGGTGCTGTGGCCGGCTTTTTCCGGGGTCATCATGGTGGAGGCGACGAAACAAGTTTATGCGGCAGTGCCCGGCCGGGAACGCGCCGCCGCGCGGCGGCGCTTCGTACCGGTGCCCGGCGCTGCCACCGCGCGCAGCGGACTGAGCGCCCGTTCGGTCCTGACCGCTATTTCTTACGCGAAAGCAGGAACACCGCCTGCTCGCCGATAAGGTTTTGCAGGAAGTCCGGCACACCGAAGCCGAGGCGCGACCCCTGCGCGTTTAGAGCGACGGACCGCTCCACCCTGGCGTCGACCTCGCGGCATAAGTTGCTGAAGTCCTTTATGGTGCAAAAGTGGATGTTCGGCGTCTCGTACCAGGCGACCGGAAGATTGTCGTTCACTGGCATACGCCCGCCGAACATCACCTGGGCGCGGATGCGCCAGTGGCCAAAATTGGGGAACGACACTATGGCGTAGCGGCCGATGCGCAGGAGCTGCTCAAGCACGGCCTTCGGGCGGTGCGTTGCCTGAATCGTCTGACTGAGAATGGCATAGTCAAATGCCTGATCGGGGTAATTGACCAGGTCGCGGTCGGCGTCGCCCTGCACAACGGACAGGCCCTTGGCGACGCACTGGTTGACGCCGGCTTGACTGATCTCGATTCCACGCGCGTCAACGTCGCGGGTCTCGGAGAGGATGCGCAACAGCGCGCCGTCACCGCAGCCGACGTCGATGACGCGTGAGCCCCGCTTGACCATCTCGGCGATGAGAAGCAGATCGACGCGCGTGGTGTCGAGCGGGCGTCCGGTGTCGAGCACGGTGTCCTCCATGCTACAGCGAGGCTTCAGGTGGAGGCTCGGGCAGGCCGCGCTTCAGCGCCGCCGCGCGGAGAAATCCGGAGACCGTGTCGAACAGCTCGGGCTCATCGAGCAGGAAGGCGTCGTGACCCTTGTCACTCCTGATCTCGACGAAGCTCACATTGGCGGCGACTGCGTTCAATCCCTGCACGATGGCGCGATTCTCGGACGTGGGGAAAAGCCAGTCGCTGGTGAAGGACACTACGCAGAAGCGGGTGGCCGTTCCCTTGAAGGCCGCGGCAAGACTGCCGCCATGGTCGGCCGCGAGATCGAAGTAGTCCATGGCGCGCGTCATGAAGAGGTAGCTGTTGGCATCGAAGCGATCGACGAATGTGTAGCCCTGATGACGCAGGTAACTTTCCACCTGGAAGTCGGCGTCGAATCCGAATGTCACCTTCTCCCGGTCCTGCAGATGGCGGCCGAATTTTCGGTGCAGCGCCTCGTCGGACAGGTAGGTGATGTGCGCGGCCATGCGCGCCACCGCGAGGCCCTTGCGGGGCAGTACGCCCTTTTCCTGATACTTGCCGCCGCGCCAGTCGGGATCGGCCATGACGGCCTGCCGCCCGACTTCGTGAAAGGCAATATTCTGCGAGGAGTGCCGCGCGGCGGTGGCGATGGGAATGGCGGAGAACACCCGGTTCTTGTAGGAGGCGGCCCATTCGAGCACCTGCATGCCGCCCATGGAGCCGCCCAGAACGCAGAAAAGGGACTTAATGCCGAGATGGCCGATGAGGCGCGCCTGCGCCCGCACCATGTCGGGGATGGTGATGACGGGGAAAGAAAGGCCGTAGGGCTTGCCGGTGGCGGGATCGATCGAACTCGGCCCAGTAGAGCCCATGCAGCCGCCGATCACATTCGAGCAGATGACGAAATAGCGATTGGTGTCCACGGGCAGACCGGGACCGATCATGGTCTCCCACCAGCCGGGCTTGCCGGTAAGAGGATGCACGTTGGCCACGTGCTGGTCGCCGGTCAGCGCGTGGCAGACAAGAACGGCGTTGGACTTATCCTCGTTAAGCTCGCCGTAGGTCTGGTAGGCGAGCGAGAACGGCGCAAGCTTCTGCCCGCTGTCGAGATGCAGTGGCTCATCTTCGGAAAAGCGGGCGATACGGCTTTCGGGATTGTGGACTTGGGCGATGCGGGCGGCGGTGACGGACCGCTTTGCGCGCTTCAGCGACTCGGCCATTTCCGTGCACTCCAGTACGCGCAAAAAAACCCGGCCGGAACATCGCCGAGGCCGGGTCGCGTACCCACGGCCTATTTAGCGAGTTGTTTAACGTGGCTGCAAGCCGGCCGGCCAAATCACCACTTGAGCGCGGATTAATGCGCCAACTGCGCGCGCGGTCAAGAGGCTTGCCCCATTGCGGTAAACCCTGCGGAAACAACTTTCTTTTGATTTTGGACGGGGTGCGCCCTATCTAGGGTCGCCGCCGGCCAGGGAGCCGGGGCCGGAGCCGGAAAATGAATGCACAGGCGCCCGCGCCGAAGCCGGGCATTCTCGACATCGATGCCTATGTGCCGGGCGTGAGCAAGCTGGCGGGCGGTGGGCCCGTCATCAAGCTGTCGTCGAACGAGACGCCGCTTGGGGCCAGTCCGAAGGCCATCGCCGCCGCCAGGGCGGCCATGGATGGCGTGGACCGCTACCCTGACGGCACGTCGCACGCCCTGCGCACGGCGCTGGGCGCGCGGCATGGCCTCAATCCGGAGCGAATTGTATGCGGCGCGGGCTCTGACGAATTGCTCAGCCTGCTGGCGTCGGGCTACATAGGCCGCGGCGACGAAGCAATCTATACGGAACATGGCTTTCTCGTGTACCGCATCGCCATCCTGGCGGCAGGTGGAACACCGGTTGTCGCGCCCGAGAATAACCGCACCGCCGATGTGGACGCTGTCCTGAAGGCAGTGACGCCACGCACCAGGGCGGTGTTTATCGCCAACCCGAACAATCCGACGGGGACCTACCTCCCTTTCGACGAGGTGCGCCGGCTGCGCGCCGGACTGCCGGGCCAGGTTCTGCTCGTGCTCGACGCGGCCTATGCCGAATATGTGCGGCGAAACGATTACGAGGCGGGTATCGAACTGGTGGCGACCACCGACAACACGGTGATGACGCGCACCTTTTCCAAGATCCATGGCCTGGCGGGACTGCGCATTGGCTGGGCCTATTGCCCGCCGGGCGTGGCCGATGTGCTCAACCGCATCCGCGGCCCTTTCAACCTGTCCTCGCCGGCAATCGCGGCGGGCGTGGCGGCGCTGGCCGACACCGCCCATGTGGAAAAGGCGGTTGCCCACAACGACAAATGGCTCGGCTGGCTGGCGACCGAAATTGGCAAACTTGGCCTGGAAGTGACACCGAGCGCGGCCAACTTCCTGCTGGTGCATTTCCCCAGGACCAAGGGACGCACGGCTGTGGACGCGGACGCAGCGCTGCAGCAGCGGCGTATCATCTTGCGTCGTGTCGCGGCTTACGGCTTTCCTGACGGGCTGCGTCTCACAGTGGGTACGGAGGCCGAAAATCGCGCCGTCGTCGAGGCGCTTGAGACCTTCATGAGCGGAGGCAAATCCCGTTGAGCAAGCCTCCCTTCAAGCGCATTGCTCTCATCGGCCTCGGACTCATCGGGTCGTCGATTGCGCGGGCCGTCAAGCGCGGTGCGCTCGCCGGTGAAACCGTCGGATATGCGCGCTCGCAGAAGACGCGCGCGCGCGCAATAGAACTGGGGATCGTGGACAGGGTCTGCGACAGTGCGGCTGAGGCCGTAAAGGACGCGGATCTGGTCGTCGTCAGCGTTCCGGTCGGGAGCAGCGGCGCTGTTGCCGGGGAGATTGGGCCGCATCTTGCAAAAGGAGCCATCGTGACCGATGTGGGGTCGGTCAAGTCGGCGGTTGTGGCGGCATTCGAGCCGCACATACCCGAAGGAGTGTCATTTGTGGCGGGACATCCGATCGCGGGAACGGAGCATTCCGGGCCTGACGCGGGCTTCGCCGAACTGTTCGATGGCCGCTGGTGCGTGCTGACGCCCGCGGCGAGGAGCACGCCGGAGGCTGTCGAGAGGCTCACTGCCTTCTGGAAGTCGCTCGGCTCCAACGTCGAGGTGATGACGACGCAGCATCACGATCTGGTGCTGGCCATCACCAGTCACCTGCCGCATCTGATCGCCTACAACATCGTCGCTACCGCCGACGACCTGGAGCAGGTGACACAGAGCGAAGTCATCAAGTTCTCCGCCGGGGGCTTTCGCGACTTTACGCGCATTGCGGCTTCCGACCCGGTGATGTGGCGGGACGTATTCCTCAACAACAAGGACGCCGTACTTGAGACGCTGGGGCGGTTTTCGGAGGATCTTGCCGCTCTGCAGCGGGCAATCCGCTGGGGCGATGGAGCGGCTCTGGAAGAGCTGTTTACACGCGCGCGTGCGATCCGCCGGGGCATCATCGAGGCAGGCCAGGATACGGCGGCGCCAGACTTCGGCCGGGGACGTGCTGCGCGCGGCGACGCGCCGCCCGGGAAGTGAACAGCGGTTGGACCGCTCCTGCTATGTCCGACCTCTGGATCTTCGCCTATGGCTCGCTGATGTGGCGACCGGGATTTGCCTTCGAGGAGGTTCAGCCGGCCCGGATCAGTGGCGCGCATCGCGGCCTGTGCGTGTATTCCTTTGTCCATCGCGGAACTCCGGGGCGCCCCGGTCTCGTACTTGGTCTCGACGCCGGGGGCCGGTGCGACGGAGTCGCCTACCGGGTGAGCGCCATGAACCGCAAGGGCGTCATCGCCTATCTGCGGGCACGCGAACAGGTGACGAGGGTCTACAGGGAAGCCGAGCGAAGCATTGAACTGCCGGCGCAGGAGCATCGCAAGGTGAGGTCCGTCTGCTACATGGTCGATCGCACCCATCGGCAGTATGCCGGGCGGCTGCCGCTGGACGTTCAGGCGGGCCTCGTGCGGGATGCGCGCGGACAGTCAGGCAGAAACATCGACTATGTCGTCAACACCATCCGGCATTTGCGCGAGCAGGGCATCCACGACGCCGGAATGGAGCGTCTGCTGGTGCGGCTGGGCCGCGGTGCGCGGGCGCGCTGTGGTCCGATCGAGGGAAAATAGGGATGCAAGCTGTCGCCGGTCAGGCGATTGCGGCTTCGGCGTAGTCGTTGGCGGGCCGCAGGCGGCGGGTCAACGTCGCCTTGCCAAACTGGCGGGCACGCAAATCTGATTCAACCCAATCGCGTTCGCTGCCGGTCTCGGCCAACAAGTGGATGTGCACCTCGTTGGCACCGGAGCGCGCGCCTTCCCGGCGCAAATGCGCGAGGTTCAGCGAGGCTGCGCCGGTGACGGTCTGGCCAATGGCCAGGGGCCGGCGGACTCCGGTGGCCTCCCGGCGCACGAGAATGAAATTGGCCTTGGGAAGGACAGGGCAGTCGCGCAAGGCATATACCGTATGCAGATACCGCTCGCCCGACGCACCGAGCCAATAATGATAGGTCTCGGATACGAGGCCGTCACGGCTCAGCAATGCGGGCTCGTTAGCCGGAGTACGGCTGTCGGGCAAATCCGCTTTTCTGTCCCTGCTTGCCATTGCTTCTCTCTTGCACCGAACGGGCTTGCCTGCCCGTGATCCGTGGAGGTGGTTGTCGATGACGGCATTTTCAAGCTCAATTGTGGCAAAAGCAAGAACAAAAGAAGAACATCTGTTGCGGCCACCGTCACATGAGGTTGAGGCATCGCGACGCAGGCCACCGTGGGGCGCCGCCCCGGCGCCAGGCGCGGACCTGCCAGCCTGGTGTCAGCTGCACTTGGAATAGCCGCAGCTGCGGCAGTTGTGGCAGCCTTCCTCGAAGACAAGCGTGGGCTGGCTGCAGCGGGGGCAATAGCGGGCTCTTAGACGCGAAGTACCACCTACGGACTGTGCGGCTTCTGTGTCGTCTGTGGCGGGTACGATAAAGCCGATGTCGAT
>JAYZVT010000183.1:0-3243 GCA_036155355.1 Pseudomonadota bacterium | reverse complement strand
ATTAAGTCATCGCGCCTGTCTTCCCTACCGCGCGAGAATTCGGTGCTCGGGCCCCATCATATTGTCTCTTGTCACTGAAAAGCCGCCGACTGCCGGGCGCGCTTATTGACTCCTGCCCGTCATTGGTTCAACGTCGAACCAATTAGTCCAATATTGGACTAAATAGAGCCGGCGCCGTTTCGCTCGCGAAATACGCCAACCGGCCGGAACCAAAGAGAAGTCTGTTCAGGGAGGAGAGTATGAAGATGCCGTTTGGCAAAGTTACGCGCTGCTTGCGCGCATTCGCCGTTTCCAGCCTAGCGTTGGCCGGCAGTCTCGCGGTCGGTGCTTACGGCCCGGCCCAATCCGCGGAAGACATCAAAGTGGGCATCCTGCTGCCGCTGTCAGGCTCGATCGCTCCGATCGGCCAGAACAACCGGCGTGGACATGAACTCGCCATCGAGGAAATCAACGCGGCGGGGGGCATCAAGGCGCTCGGCGGCGCCAAGCTGGTGATGGTTGACGGGGATACCCAGGGCAACCCGAATGTGGGCATCCAGGAAACCGAAAAGCTCGGACAAAAAGGCGTTGTCGCAATCCTTGGCGCCTATCAGTCCAACGTGACTTTCCCCACGACGCAGATCGCGGAAAAGCTGGGCGTTCCCTTTATTGATCCTGTCGCCATCGCCGACAGCATCACCGAGGGCCGCAACTTCAAGTATACCTTCAAGGTGTCGCCGAAGGCGTCATGGTATGCGCGCGATCAGCTCGCCTTCATCAAGTGGGTCGGTGAGAAATCCGGTAAGCCGGTCAACAACGTGGTCCTGATGTTCGAGGACACGCTGTTTGGTCAGGCCACCTCCAAGGGACAGGAAAAATTCGCCGGCGAATACGGCATCAAGGTGCTGGAGAAGATTCCCTATCCAAAGGATTCTCCAGATATGACCGCGACGATCTCGCGCATCAAGGGTATGGACCCCGATGCGCTGGTCCTGGTCTCCTATATCTCTGACGCGGTTCTCATCACCAAGACGATGAAGGAACTGGGCGTCAATATTCCCATCCTCGGCACCAGCGCCGGACATATCGATCCCGCCTATATCGCCAACCTCGGGCCGCTGGCCGAATATTCATTCACCGTTGGTGAGTGGAATCCGGACCTGAAGAAGGCGGGCGCCGCGGAAGTCAATGAGCGCTTCAAGAAGAAGTTTGGCATCGACATGAACGGTCACGCCGCCGAGACCTACATGTCCACCATGGTGCTGCGCGACGCACTGGAGCGGGCAGGATCGACGGACCGCAAGAAGCTGCGTGACGCACTGGCGCAGACGGAAATCTGCGGCGCGAAGAACCTTCTTCCCTATGACTGCATCAAGTTTGATGAGTCCGGGCAGAGCCCGCAGGGCAAGTTGACCATCCTCCAGATCCAGAAGGGCAAGTTCGTCTCGGTCTGGCCGGATGGCATTGCTGCAGAGAAGGTCGTATGGCCCGTTCCCAGCTGGGACAAGCGCTGACGAACTTTCTTCCCAGGAACCGCCGCGGCCGCGACGTATTGTTGCAGCCGCGGCGGCGCCACTTGGCATCCGGATCTAGCCAGCCATGAGCACAGCCATTGCCCAAGCCATCGTCAGCGGCCTGCTGATTGGAGGCGTCTTCGCTCTGATCGCGCTCGGGCTGACCCTGATCTTTGGCGTCATGAAGATCATAAATTTCGCGCATGGGGATTTCCTCATGCTCGGCATGTATTTCGCCTTCTTCCTTTCGGTGATGACCGGCCTGGACCCGTATGTATCGGCGGTGCTGTCGCTGCCCGTCTTCTTCGGGCTGGGCTGGGTCATCCAGTCGCGCCTCATCCGGCCGGTCCTGGATGCGCCTGAGAACATCCAGATTCTTGTTACAGTGGGCCTCTCTCTGCTGCTGCAGAATGCGGCGCTGTTCTTGTTCTCGCCCGACTTCCAGAGCCTCAGGGTGACCTACGGCGCCTCGACCTTTTCCGTTGCAGGCGTGTCCATCAGCTATGTGAGGCTGATCGCCTGCGTGGTCGCGCTGTCCGCGAGCATCGCCATCTACATGTTCCTGTCCCGTACCGACATCGGCAAGGCGCTGCGTGCTTGCGCCGAGCAAAGAACTGGCGCCATGGCCGTCGGCATTGACGTGGAGCGCATGTATCGGATTGCCTTCGGCCTTGGCACCGCCTGCGTGGCGCTCGCGGGCGTTCTCATGACGCCATTCTTCTACATCGCGCCGCAGGTCGGCCTGCCTTTCACTCTGGTGGCCTTCGTCACAGTGGTTCTGGGCGGCCTCGGCAGCGTACCCGGCGCGTTGCTGGGCGGACTCATCATCGGCGTGGTGGAAGGTCTGGGCGAAGTGCTGCTGCCTGCGCCGTCCATGAAGCAGATGGCCACGTTCTCCGTGTTTCTCCTGATCCTGCTGGTGCGGCCGCAAGGGTTGCTCGGCGGCCGGCTGACGTGAGGCGTCCATGCGCGCAGCCATAGCGATCGCTTGCGTTCTCGCTTTTCTGGTCGCCTTGCCTCACTTCGCGGAGTCGGCTGTCGTGTTCGCGATCATGCCGGAAGGCCTGACCGGATCGGCGCTGCTGAACGTGTTCCTGCTCATATTCCTGTTCGGCTACTGGGGACAGTGCTGGAATATACTCGGCGGCTATGCCGGGCAGCTTTCCCTTGGCCATGCCGCCTATGTGGGCGTGGGTGCCTACACGTCCACACTGCTCTACATGACCTTCGGCTTGTCGCCCTGGATAGGCATGATCGCGGGATCGGCGCTGGCCGGACTGTTCGGACTGGTTATCGGCTTCCTCAGCTTCCATTACCGCCTGAGCGGGCCATTCTTCGCACTGGCCACCATAGCCTTCGCTGAACTGATAAGACTGACGGCGCTGCATCTGGAATTCACCGGCGGCTCGGTAGGCCTGCTCATTCCGCTGACCGGCGACAGCTTCTGGGACTTCCAGTTCACATCAAAGACCGCCTATTACTACATCGCTCTGGCCATGATGGTGGCCGTCACGGTGCTGGTCTATGTCCTCTCCCGTTCACGGCTTGGCTATTACCTGCACGCAGTGCGACAGGACGAGCAGGCAGCTGCAGCGATCGGCATCGACGCGACGCGGACCAAGCTGATCGCCTGCACCCTGAGCGCCGCCTTGACCGGCGCCGGGGGCACGTTCTACGCGCAATACACCCAGTACATCGTGCCTGACGACATCATCACTGTCGCTCTCTCGGTCGAGATCATCCTGCGAAC
>JAYZVT010000182.1:0-5141 GCA_036155355.1 Pseudomonadota bacterium | reverse complement strand
TTCGAGACCTATGCGGTGACTCTTGTCGCCACCATGGTACTTGCCGCGATCTTCTTCACCGCTCCTGCCACTGTTTCGGCCATGATGGTCTATCCTCTGGCCATCGGCGCCGTCTGCGTGGTGACGTCGATCATCGGCACGTTTTTCGTCAAGCTCGGGGCGAGCAAATCCATCATGGGCGCACTCTACAAGGGGATAATCGCTGCCGGCGTCTTATCGCTGTTCGCCATCCTTGGCGTCACTAGCAAGCTGCTGGGCCTTGGCACGGAATTCACCGCGCGCGGCATAACCTTCACCGGTATGGACCTGTTCTGGTGCGCCGTAACGGGTCTTGTTGTCACCGCACTCATCATCATCGTCACGGAATACTACACCGGCACTAATTTCCGTCCGGTGCAGAGTATCGCGGCGGCATCAGTGACTGGACACGGCACGAACGTCATTCAGGGCCTTGCCGTCTCGCTCGAGGCAACCGCTCTCCCGGCATTGATTATCATTTTCGGCATTGTCATCACCTTCAAGCTGGCGGGCCTGTTTGGCATCGCCATTGCTGTGACGACCATGCTGGCATTGGCGGGTCTCGTCGTGGCGCTCGACGCCTTCGGACCGGTGACGGACAACGCGGGCGGCATCGCCGAGATGGCTAACCTGAAGAAGAATGTGCGCAACACTACCGACGCGCTCGACGCCGTCGGCAATACGACGAAGGCCGTGACCAAGGGCTACGCCATTGGCTCGGCCGGCCTGGGCGCTCTGGTGCTCTTTGCCGCATATACCGAAGATCTGAAGTACTTCATCGCCAAGGCCAACGAGAGTGGCGGGAAGATGTTCGGCTACTTCCAGGGCGTACAGCTCGACTTCTCGCTGTCCAATCCTTACGTGGTCGTGGGCCTGTTTCTCGGTGGCCTGCTGCCTTACCTGTTCGGCGCCATGGGCATGATGGCGGTTGGCCGTGCGGCTGGCGCCATCGTCGAAGAGGTCCGCCGCCAGTTCAAGGCCAAGCCTGGCATCATGAAGGGCAAGGACAAGCCGGACTATGGCCGCGCGGTGGATATGCTGACCCGCGCTGCCATCAAGGAGATGATGATCCCTTCCATGTTGCCGGTGCTGTCGCCGATTGTCTGCTTTCTTGCCGTCAACATGGTGGCAGGCAAGTCCGCGGCATTCTCGGCAACCGGCGCCATGCTTCTCGGCGTGATCATCACCGGCCTGTTCGTCGCGGTGTCCATGACCGCTGGCGGTGGCGCATGGGACAATGCCAAGAAGTACATTGAGGACGGCAACTATGGCGGAAAGGGCTCGGAGGCGCACAAGGCCGCCGTCACCGGCGACACGGTAGGCGACCCCTACAAGGACACCGCCGGTCCCGCCGTCAACCCGATGATCAAGATTACCAACATCGTCGCGTTGCTTTTGCTGGCGGTTCTCGCCCACTGATCACACGCCACGGCGAAATGTAAAAAGGCCCCGCCATTCTGGCGGGGCCTTTCTGTTTCGGCGGGTCTGGCCCGCAACAGCGGAATGTCAGGGCCGGTTGCCCGAGCCCGGAGTATCGCGGGGTTGATAGACCTGCTGGCGGTTCTGGATGTTGCCGAAGATCTGCTGCACCGCATTCAGCTTCTTGCCGTAGGACTCCGTTTCGCCTTTGGCAAAGGCAAACACCTTGCCGTCTTTGATGCCGTAGTTGCCCACGTCGTTCACGACCTCGTTACGGTCGAAATAGATCGCCACGATCTTGCGGTCCACGACCTGTGGACGGCCCATCGGCCGGGTCTCGCGGACACTCGAGATGTAGTAGAAGGCATCGCCGCCGATGGCGCTTGTCGTATCCGGTGAGCCGAGCATCTGGCGCACCTGCTCCTTGTTCATGCCCGGCTGGATCAGCTGCAGGTCGACCTCGGAAAACACGTGGCCATGACGGTCAATCTGGGGCGAGCAGCCGCCGAGTGCCGCCGAAAAGACTATTGCGCCCGCGCAGAGCAGCGCGCGCTGAAGCGATCCCATGCGGCTGGCGGCAAACATCCGTATTCCCCGAAAGTCCCCGATCGTCCCGGTATTGCCATGATCCACTCTGGCACGGAGCCCGGGAGCGGATCAGTTGTGTCCCGGTCCCCCAGGCCCTATGAGATTGCCATGCTCAAGTGGCTGAAAGACAGGCGCAAAAACCAACGTATTCGCGACGAGTTTTATGGTCGTATTGTGGCGCTGTCCAGACATCCGCTCCCATATGCTGAATGGGGCGTCCCCGATACGCTTGAAGGACGTTTTGAGATGCTCACGCTGTGCATGTTTCTGGTGCTGGAGCGCTTGCGGCGGGCCGGTCCGCAGGGCGCGCAGACGGCACAGGGACTGACGGATACGTTCTTTGCCGACATGGACGCGGCCCACCGGCAATTGGGAGTAGGCGACCTGAAGGTGCCCCGCCGCATGAGGCAGCTTGCCGATGCCTTCGGTGCGCGGCTGCAGGCTTATCGCCAGGCCCTGGAAAGTGGTGGCCCCGGAGAGTTCGCTGCGGCAATCACCCGTCACTTCAGCGAACATGCAGGCGACACCAAAGTCCAGTCCATGCAAATCACCGATTGCGCCATATCTCTGCTGCGTGAATTGGAAGCCTGTCCGCCGGAAACGCTCCTGGCTGACGCAGGCGGCATTCTGAGCTGCAATCGGCAGTGATCCCTGTGGCGGGATACGACGATGACGCCCCGATCCTGCCTCAGGTGCTGAGGCTGGACAGGCTCCCAAGGGAAGGCGCGTCCGGTAGCATTGTTGCCGATCAGACGCAGCTCCTTGCCATAGCCCGCCGGCTTGGGCTGATCGATCTGTCGCGTCTGGTCTTCGAATATGCGCTGACTCCGGCAGGTCCGCGCAAATGGCGGCTGAAGGCGAAGCTGACAGCCGACGTGCTTCAACAATGCGTGGTGACGCTCAAGCCGGTGCCCGCGCAGATCGAAGAAAGCGTCGAGGAGGAATTCTGGCCGGCAGACGAACTGGAGGCGGGGGAGGGTGATGCTGAGGGCGTTGTCCTGTCTCCTGACGGTCCCGAGCCGGTCGAGAATGCGCGGTTGCGGCTCGGCCAGTTTGCATATGAGACATTTGCCTCGGCGCTCGATCCCTATCCCCGTGCCCCTGGTGCGAAACTGGACTGCGCGGCTGCCTCACCTGCGGTCGCCCCGCAGAGCCCTTTCGCCAAGCTGGAAAAGCTGAAGAAACCACGTTCCGACGCCTAGTTTTCCCTTCCGGATCGGCCCACGGTGCACGCGACTTTCATGTTGTTTCGGTCGGGCAATGCAGTATTTTCTGGCACCTCAGCGCCGGGGGGCGACAAGCGGTCAATCCGGCTGGATTTGGTTGAACGAGGGCCCGCTCTGCGGATTGCAGCATGGCGACTGATCTCACGATAGCGCTCGACGTCATGGGGGGAGACCACGGCGCGCCGGTGGTCATTCCCGGGGCCGCGGTCTCGCTGGAGCGCCATCCTGACAGCCGCTACCTGCTTGTAGGTGACAAGGCCAGGATTGAGCCTGAATTGGACCGGCACCGCGCGCTGGCCGATCGTTCGCAGATCATCCATACCGATGTTGCCGTGGCCATGGACGAAAAGCCCAGTCAGGCGCTGCGCAAAGGTCGCTGGAAGAGCAGCATGTGGCTGGCTATCCAGGCTGTTCGCGACGGGCAGGCCCAGGCGGTCGTCTCCGCCGGCAACACCGGTGCGCTCATGGCCATGGCCAAGTTTTGTCTCCGCACGCTGCCGGGTATCGAACGGCCAGCCATCGCGGCCGTGTGGCCCACCATCGACGCGGAGTGCATCGTACTCGATGTGGGCGCCAATGTAGGCGCCGACGCGCGGCAGTTGATCGAATTCTCGCTTATGGGCGCAGCCATGGCGCGTGCGCTGTTTTCGCTCGAGAACCCGACCGTCGGCTTGCTCAACATTGGCGTTGAAGAGATCAAGGGTCTGGAGGAAATCAGGAAGGCCAGCCAGGCGCTGCGCTCCATGGACGTGCCCTTCGACTATCGCGGTTTTATAGAAGGCAACAATGTGGGGCAGGGGGTAGTGGATGTGGTGGTGACCGAGGGCTTCACCGGCAATATCGCGCTGAAGACTGCCGAAGGCACCGCCCGGCAGATTGGCACCTATCTCAAGGCCGCCATGAACCGCTCGCTGATTTCGCGCATCGGAGCCGTTCTGGCGCGCGGTGCCTTCGAGGCGCTGAAGGAGAAGATGGACCCGCGCGAACTGAACGGCGGCGTCTTCCTGGGACTGAACGGCATCGCCATCAAGAGCCATGGCGGCACTGACGCAATGGGCTTTGCAAGTGCCATCGATGTCGGCTACGACATGGCCCGCAGCGGGCTCATTGAGCGGCTCGCCAAGGATATTCTGCAATTTCAGCCTGTTCTGGAACTGGGCCGCACGGCCTGAATCCCGGCAGAGTAGGACCCCGCCAGTGATCCGAACCATTATCCGCGGCTGCGGCAGCTACCTGCCCGAGCGCGTGCTTACCAACCAGGATCTCTCGCGCATGGTTGATACCAGCGATGAATGGATCCTGGAGCGCACCGGGATCCGTGAGCGCCACATTGCCGCGGACGGCGAACTGACGTCCGATCTGGGAACCATCGCCGCCGAGCGCGCCCTGAAGCATGCGGGTTTCGACGCATCACAGATTGACTTGATCGTGCTGGCGACCTCGACGCCGGACCAGACCTTTCCCGCCACCGCGGTCACCATCCAGGCCCGGCTGGGAATAACCCACGGGGCTGCCTTCGACCTCCAGGCCGTGTGCAGCGGGTTCGTCTATGCGCTCGCCACGGCCGATGCCATGTTGCGCTGTGGCCAGGGCAAACGCGCCCTGGTCATTGGTGCAGAAACATTCTCCCGCATTCTCGACTGGACCGATCGCGGCACCTGTGTCCTGTTCGGCGATGGCGCTGGCGCATTCGTCCTAGAGGCCGTTGAAGCCAAGGGTGACAAGGGTGAACGGGGTATCCTGACCAGCGAGCTGTGTTCCGACGGCCGTTACCGCGACAAGCTGTTCGTCGATGGTGGTCCGTCCAGCACCGGAACCGTCGGACATTTGCGCATGGAAGGACGCGAAGTGTTCCGCCATGCCGTGACCAACATAGCCAGCGTCATCGAA